>CAZEFU010000018.1:0-13752 GCA_964511515.1 uncultured Wenzhouxiangellaceae bacterium | reverse complement strand
ATAGTACGCAGGGGCCAAAAATCTGTCACAGGCTGGGGGTTTTAGCACAGCCTCGTAGGCGGGAATCCACTTTCTCGGCCTATCCGACATGGATCGTCAGTTTGAATTCCAGGTATAAATCTCCAACTCAGCCGCACCACATGCCTGGCAAGAGCCACACTTAGCCGGAACTCCACCTACAAGCCTGGATACATCTCCGCGTTTTTCCCAGCGCAGCAGCAGGTCACGAATAAGGCTGGCATCAACATCAAAATGACGAGCCAGATCCGGCAGTGCAGCGCGCTTGACCACTTTTAGATAATCGCGTAACTCAAGCAAAATCATCTTGCCCCCCCAACGCTCACAGCTGTTTTCTGCACTATTTGAGCCTGCCTGTTACCGAGTAAGTACATCACCAGAATAACCCCACTGACGAAAACTGTAGAGCCAAGAAGCCAGCTAGTCGACGCTGCTGGTTGGCGACTAAAAATTGCCGCTTGATAGAACACGGTAGCGCTCAAATACGCAAAGCCCAGAGTCCACAGAGCAACAAATACGCCCCAACGGGGACCTATCTCTCGCACCACAGCGGTCAACGCTGCAGCACAGGGGGTATAAAGCAAAATAAACAGCAAATATGCAAACGCGCCAATCTTGCCATCGAAGCGACTTTGCATTGCACCAAAAGTACCTTCATTCACTTCCTGTATCTTAGCCGCTTCAGCCGTGCTGTCGGTATCAATTATATCCAGGCCTAAAGGGTCAAAAAGGCGTTTATTCAAGTCACCAAGATTGGCCGGAATTGTCATCCAGGCCGCGATTAGCGCATCTCCTAGATGAAATGGAGCTGCTTCGCCGCTTTCACTGGCTTCCTGCCGGGCAATTTCTGTATATAAAGCATCCAGCGTGCCAACCACAACTTCCTTAGCTGCCACCCCAGTAAATATACCCACTGCTGCTGGCCAGTTATCTTCAGTTATACCCATCGGTGCAAATGCCGGAGTAATGGTGCGCCCAATTGGACTGAGCACTGAATCTTCAGTATCGGCATTATTAAAACTACCATCTGTGCCCAGTGCATTGAGTAAATTGAGCACCACAACTATCGGTACAATAATCTTACCCGCACCAACAATAAAGCCCTTTAACCGCGCCCATGTTTGTGGAAAAACAGTTTGCATTCGCGGCCGATGCCAGGCTGGTAGCTCCAGAATAAAGGTCGCATTACTACCTCGCAAGATGGTCTTCTTTAGTATCAAACCAGTCAATACTGCTGCCAAAATACCAATCAAATAGAGCGCAAAGACCACATTCTGAGCACCGCTGGTAAAAAATGCTGCGGCGAAAAGCGCATACACTGGCAACCTCGCACCACAGGACATAAATGGTGCCATTACGATAGTAATTATTCGATCACGTTTCTGCTCAAGAGTTCTGGTTGCCAAAATTGCCGGCACATTACAGCCAAAGCCAGTCAGTAGGGGTACAAAGGCCTTGCCAGGCAAGCCGATTGTTCGCATCGCCCGATCTACTACAAACGCCGCCCTGGCCATATATCCGCTGTCTTCAAGCACCGAGAGTAGAAAATAAAGCAAGCCCACTATTGGCACAAAAGTAGCTACAACCTGTATGCCAGCACCGAGTCCATTGGCAAGTATGGCCTGCAACCAGCCTGGGGCACCAATACTGGCAAGCCAACCGCCAAGGCCATCGACCAGCAAAGCACCGCTTAACTGGTCAAAGAAATCAACAAAGGCATTGCCCAGGTTAATTGTTAGCAAAAACATAAGGTACATAACGGCTAGAAAAATAGGAATGCCTAACCAACGGTTAAGAACTATACGGTCAATTTTTTGGCTTACAGCCCGCCTTTGTTGCCGCGAGCTACTGGTAACAAAGCGCGAAACTTCATGGGAAAAGCCGTAGCGAGCATCAACCAGGATAATATCCAGATCCTCATTAAGTTTATTACTGAGTTCATCCATACTCTCAGCTATATATTCAACAGCATCTGTACCGACCAAACTAGCTGCCAGAGGGTCTTGCTCTAATAAACGCAGCGCCAGCCAATGCGGATCAACTCCATTGTTTCTGGCAGGTTCACTGTACAGATCTGCTAAATGCTCAACTACTGACGATATTTCCTGAGGGTAATTTACAGCTGGTGCCAGTGCCGGGAGAACTTCCTTGGTAATCGCCTCTAAGAGTTGCTCTAATCCTTTACCGGTTGCAGCAACAATCGGTATTACCGGACAACCGAGGCGCTCTGCAAGGCCTGCCACATCGATAGATAAACCGTCGCCGGTGGCAACATCCATCATATTTAATGCGACAAGCATTGGCCGCCGCATTTCCAATAACTGCGTGGTTAAGTAAAGATTGCGTTCTAGATTACTGGCATCAACTATATTTACCAGCAAGCCTGCATCTGGGGAGGTTACATACTCCCAGGCAATTTGCTCATCGATAGATGTACCATCAACAAATACATCTAGTGCATAAATACCGGGTAAATCTACAAGCTTATAATTACCGTCCTGAAATTTAAACGAGCCGGTCTTTTTTTCAACTGTAACGCCAGGCCAATTGCCAACACTCTGCTGGGAACCGGTGAGGGCGTTAAACAGGCTGGTTTTACCAGAATTTGGATTGCCAACTACGGCAATGGTTGAATTGAAAATCTGATCTTTCACACCATCACCAGCTGTAAAGCATCAGCCTCATGTTTGCGCAGCGCCAGAGTAAAACCTCGTACCATAATCTCAATCGGGTCGCCCAATGGAGCATAGCGAATCACTTCCAGCTCTACGCCTGGAGTCAATCCCATAGTTAGTAGTTTCTTGCGATAAGCAGGACTTGTCTTCTGGTATCCGCTAACACGTGCTTTGCTACCAACCGACATATCTTTTAACATGATTATTTGTTCAGACATTAATTGCGCCCTTGTTGAGGCTTAATCTAAATGAGAATGATTCTCATTATATCTGAATTGAGGAGGATTTCAATGACCAAGGTCAATGCAATTTCTGAATTATCGTAAATTTTCCCAAGCATTATCCCTTTTACTAGTCAGGCCGGGGTTTAATTCTTCTCTGCTGCTGGGCTGGGACCTGTAACCCGCTCTATCTCCGCACGAGTAATCGGGCCATAGAAAGTCCGCACCCGGTAGCCTTCCGGATCAACTATTATGGTCATCGGTAAAGCCATGGGTACATCTACAAACTCCGGCATGTCATATATATCCAGCTCTAATACAGGGTAGGAGATGTGAATTTCTTGCATAAATTTATTTAATTTTGCGCGCTCGATATCTTCATAATCAAGCCCCAAAACAACAACATCTTCGCGCTCAGTGTGGAGCTCGCTTAATTCCGGAATCTCCTTGCGACAGGGCGCACACCACGTAGCCCAATAATTTATTACTACCCACTTACCCCTGAAATCAGTTAGTTGTACGCTATTACCAGCAAGGTCTGGAAGAATGAAATTACCAGCTAAAACTGATTTTTCATTTGCAAAACTGACTGAAATGCCTAAAAGGTTTAGCCAACAAAACGCTAACAATAATTTTTTCATGAACTACCTAACAATAATTTTTTTAATGGTTGCTGCAACAATGTGTCAGATCCAGCATACAAGCTTGTCATTAAAGCCACAAAGCGCTGATCCACATCCTCAGACTGTGGCATTTCATCAACTCTTGTCACCGGCAGCGGGTATTCGCCAACTTCCAGTAAATTAGCCAAATTCAGATCATCCAGATCACAACTTAATAACCAGCGGTTATCTTCCGCCGGCGCCACCATGCCAGCTTGTTGTAGTTGATGCAGCATTCTTAGTATCTGACCGTCACTAGCGGCAGGTTCTTGCAATAATATTTCATCAAGGCTCATCACAGTGCCTTTTTGCTGCGCCTTCAGCAGATCGCTTAATAACCTGAATAACAACTGCAACTCTAAAGCTGGTGGCCAGTGCCACTCACTCCTGCGATAGCGAAATGTAGTCAGGGCAGCAGTTAAAGATGCACCTAATAAGACCACCACCCAGGAAATATAAATCCAAAACAGGAAGATTGGAATAGTTGCTAGTGAATCGTATACGGTTTTGTAATTGGCACTAGATACATATAAGACGAATATTTTTTTAGCTAACTGAAATAATAAGGTTGAAACCAGGCCACCAACCAGCGCATGTTTCCAGTTGACTTGTCTATTAGGTACCAGGATAAACATCAGCGTTAAAGCCAGCCATGTAAAAGCAAAAATCGCCAGTGTATCTACCCAAAGCTGATCTACCAGACCAAGGCCAAAGCCACTAATGGATTGACGCGCGGTTAATGCCAGCGCAGCACCCATCAACAATGGGGTTAAAGTGAGAACCGCCCAAAACATAACCACTTTTGAAAGCAATGTACGTGTAATAGCTACTCGCCAGATACGATTAAACGCAGATTCAATTGCCGACATCAATGCCAGTGCGGTAATAACCAGAAACATAGTTCCAACAATGGTCAGCTTTGAGGTACTGGCCATAAAAACTTGCAGATAGGTTTTTACTTCTTCGCCTACACTTGGCACGAAATTCCTGAAAATGAAATCTTGCAGGGTTTCGCTCCAGTTTTGAAACACTTCAAATGATGAAATTATCCCAAGACCCACCGCCAATAGCGGTACTAAGGCTAGAAGGCTGGTATAGCTCAAAGCACCCGCCACCTCAAATAATCTATCATTCTGGAAATGCTTCCATAAATGCGCTATCAAGGCACGAAAAAAACGCCGGTCGTAGCGAGCAATGGATATTGAAGTTTTTGAATCTATCTGGGCTTTATCTGCACTCATGGGTGAGCATTGTACCGCAGTCGGGCTAAACTCTATATTTTTTCAACTTCTTAATCTCTACAAAGAGGTGCGGTGTGATGAGTAAAAGCATGTGTTATAGTCGCTTTTTTACAAGACTCAGAGTAATACTAAATGACTACTAGAATCTGGCATAACCCGCGTTGCTCTAAATCTCGCGCCACCCTGTCCCTACTGCAAGATCATGGCTATGCACCAGAAATTATTCTGTATCTGGAAGTACCATCAAAACCTGAGCAGATCGAAGAGGCTTTGACTTTATTAGGCATGCTGAGTGCGCGCGAATTAATGCGCAAAGGCGAGGCTGAATACAAAGACAACTCTCTGGATAATCCCGAACTGAGTGAGTCTGAATTAATTTCTGCACTGCTAACAAACCCCAAACTAATCGAACGGCCTATTGTCTTTGCTAATGGTAAGGCTGCTATCGGCAGACCTCCAGAAAGCGTGCTCAGATTGTGGGAAAAATGAAGAAAAAGCATCTATGCACAGTAATATATTTGCTTTTGTTGCTGTTACAACCGCTATGGCTGTGGTTGATTCCTCAGCCAATAGGTTATCAGTCGGCGTGGTTAGCTGCGGCTCTAACATTACCATTGCTGATACCACTAAAGGGCATACTCGCAGGCTCTTTACGCAAGGGCATTATTGGGGCTTATCTAACGCTGCCACATCTTATGTTTGCGATCTCCGAAGCTTGGGCCAGACCAGCTAGTCGCTGGTTGGCGGTGTTCCAGTTGGTGCTGATAATTTGCTACTGGCTGCTGCTTATTTCTCGGGGTCGTCAGCGGAAGGCTCAGCAGGAATAATAGCTGGTGTCTCCGTAGCTGCTGATTTTTCTGGTAATGCCTGTTGACTGAAATGCAGGTTCTGAAGATGTTTAAGCTGCAGCCAGGCTACTGCCAACATTGGTGAAACACTAAGCATATTTTGTCTGTTGCTAAGCTCTGTCGCCGCCATTGAAGCCCACAACTCTGAGAATGACAAGGCGCGCTTTCTGCCTAATTGAGCGATGTCTCTAATAGGCACTGCAGCCTCGCGTAAACGGCGTAGAACTCGAGTATCCAGCAAGCCTGATTGTCCTGTCAAACCAGCCCGAAGTTGATCATTATTGCCTAACATATCACCATAGAAAATCGACAAGACCGATTTTAACAGTGCTTTTTCCAGACTTAGTGCCGATACCCGCTGAGCCAATGACTCTATTGAATTACTGCTAAGTGGTGGCGACAACAACGCAGAATACAACATAGACTCCCTGGTTTCACTTAAAGTGTGAAGGTAGTTATTTACTGAATCAAACAGCTCAGTACCATCAGAATCGATAATAGTTTTGGTCCCACTACCGGTTACAAACCAGTCATGCCACTGCGCACCTTTATCCCAGTTATCAGAGAACAAGCGCGATGGTAGAGTTCGGGCTGCTGCAAGGTAAGTAAGCCGATCCGGCACCATTCCTGGGAAACGAGTATTTCGAAGTTTGGTAATTACCGGTTGACCAACCAGAGACATCGGACACTCTGCAGCCAGAACCTTAGGTTCACTAGAAGCAAACAGGTAGAGATATTCATCCGGACTAACTAACTCCCGCTCAAATACCTCAGTGATCACATCACCTTGATGAAAGCGCCCCTTGATACTGAAGCTTAATTGGCCATAGTAGTTGGAAACATCCGGATCATTCTCTCTGGCTAGTGACTGGCGACGATTAAGCCAACGAACCTGGTCATAACAAATTTCTATCTGGCCCATTTTTGACTGATCGGCAACCAGGTATGGCTCAGGAAACAAACCCATCAAGGCTAAATTTGCTGATAAGGGTGCGGACATTTCACATATATTTTCTGTGTTACAAGGAAGTATCTGCAGATCGGCCGGACGATAATTGGTTTTCTGGGCAGCGCCCTGGTCCAATTTAATATCAGCGCCTAAGGCCAGCTTCTCATCTCTGAACTGTTGCTCAAGAGAGTTGATACTATTAATCAGTTCGTCCAATCTCTGTCCATAGCGAACTAACATCTGCTGAATCAGGTCTTCTGCTGAGCTTAAACAGGATTTATTAGTTTCTAGCTGGCGACTAAATACCCCCGCCTTACTTAACATCTCCTCAAAGACATCTTCGCTGGCGTCAGTCCCGGCGAAGGCCGGCCATCTCACTGCAAACCACGCCATAACTGTACTTTGCAATGACCATTCCAACGGATTTATCAAACGCGACTCATCAGTACAATCATTGGTATATTCATTGCGTAAATATGCCAACAGATAGTTCACTCGCTGCCATGGGGTAAGATTTAGCTCTCGGCGTAACTGGTCTGGCTCCCATGGGCCTCTGGAGTTCCCAGCCAGCGGAATATTGGCGGCTTGATTTAGGCCAATATCTTTAAATGCATTAATACAGCCATCGAATTGTTCCGCAGAAATATTCTGCCCCTGCTTTAAGCTGGCCGCTACGATACTAGCGCAAACCTCAATCTCTTCCCTAATGCGATCACGAATAGGTTGATGAAAATAGGTGAGGTCTGGTAACAATGGATCTAAAATAGCTCGCGCATCAAGTAACTCGCGACGTTGCTCTGCATAGTTAAACTGACCTACAGAGGCCTGACGTAAAACCTCAACTGCCATCGCCATAGCACGATTCAGACCTAAGTCAACTTGTGAAAATTCAGCAGAATATGATTGCTGTATCCCTAAAAGTGCTACGCTAAGTTGATGCCACCAATCATTGGAATCAGCTGGATAGTTTTGTCGTTGCTGCAATTTATCACTGCCTGGAAGGGCATCACCAGCAGCCTCAGCAACCCACGCAGTCTCAGATTGATCGAGCATACTGGTAGCTAGAGATATTAATCCATTTACAAATACCAGGTCATTGCCAGAGCGTAATGCAGACAAGATATCTAGCGTATACAGGGGCAATATCACATCATAGGCAGCAGAAACTGAAAGCAGGCCATGGCGTAATTTAAAAACCAAGGATGGAAATTCATCTATCACTGCAGTGGTTGATTCTGCACTCTGGGCATCATCATTTTGCTGTAGAACCGTTTCCGTTTGTAACCTGAGTAACTGCAGCAAACTTGTGAAGTCTGCCAATATTTGTTTTTCCAGGTTCTTGGGCTTGATGATTTCAGCAAAAGCAAGGTTTAATGGCATCAGAATCTGAAGATCCAACTGCGAAAGCAGTTCCCTAAAGCCAGAATCTTGCCCTGCTAAATTCTCGATATTCTGCCAATCAAGCAGTATGCTAGCCTCAGCCCGACGCAACAAATAGGGCATCAGCGCCCTTAGAACACCTTGCTGTTTGTGTTCAAACACCAATTTTAAGAGTAAATCTTCGAGTGTCGAATCAACTGACGCTGCAGCCTCATCACCCGCAAGATTATGTGCATATAGGCGCAGACGCAGAACTTGACTAAAGTAACTGCCACTGCGCAAATCAATTGGCTCAACAGTCTGATGTAGTGGCCTGGTAACCAGGCTCTGCAACCATGCTCGGTCATCGGAAAACTGGCTCGATAGTGATGTATAATCAAGCTGTGCTTCAGGTATAACGACCTCTTCAGAATCAACAGAGACTTTCTCGGCAGAAGCTAATTCAACCTGAGCCTTTTGGTAGTGCTGTGATAAGCGCTTGAGTGCCAGAACAGTGATTAATGACTGCTCCCTGGTATCACTAGAAGCAACAAGCTGCATCACTGCTGCGTTTTGTGGCAGTGGATCTATATTCTCTGCAGCGCTCAGTACGGGCGGGACAAGACCAGTCGTCAGTAACAACATCAGTAGAGTTAACTTGAGTGTATCAGCAATCATCAGCATCACGCCAAAAGGTAGTAAGTAGATATATTAACCGAATCAAGCATCGATGGCTTGCATCTAGGTGTACAATTCCATACCCTGCATTGAATAAATTACCAAAAAAGAATTCCTCCTATGAAAACTCTGCAAATAATTACCACTGGCGGCACCATTGATAAGGTGTATTTTGATGATAAAAGTGACTATCAGATTGGACCGCCTGAAATTGGCAGAATACTCGAAGATACCGGCGTTGCCTTTGAAACTCACATAAATGCTCTAATGCGCAAAGACAGCCTGCATATCAGCGAACGTGATCGCGATCTAATTCGGGAAGTGGTGGATCATAGTGAATCTAAACATATCTTGATTACTCACGGTACCGACACCATGATTGAAACCGCTCGTGCACTTATGGGTATTAACAACAAGACTATTATTATAACTGGATCATTAAAACCAGCGCGTTTCCGTGATTCAGATGCGGTGTTTAATATTGGTTGCTCAATTGGCGCGGTTCAAAGCCGGGAGCCGGGAGTTTATATCTGCATGAATGGGAAAATCTGGAATCCACTGGAAGTCAGGAAAAATCGCTCTGCCAATCGTTTTGAGATTGCCTGAAGAAAACCATGAAGTTTGTTCCAATATACTCTATGTATCCTAAAATTATAAACATACAACAACACCAAGCCATAAATCTGCTTATATTACTTATCATCGGCAAGCTTACTCTCTATTACTACTTGTCCTGGGCACAGATAGCTTTGATACTGCTTTTTACTCTACTAGCTGAACATATTTTTATATACCTTAAAAAGCAGAAGCTCACACACTTCAGCATATCATCTTTAAGTAGCGCTATGGGAGTGATACTTATGCTGAACACAGCACATCTATGGATATATTTAGTAGTAATAACTTTAGCGCTAATGCAAAAACACTTTGTGTTACTTTATAAAAGACACTTATTTAACCCATCAAACTTCGCGCTACTTATGGCTCTGCTCCTTTTTCACGATAAAGCGTATATTGTACTAGGCCAGCTAGGGGATGAATCATGGTTGCTGGTGATAATTTTAGTTATGGGAGCCTTTGTGCTCTATAGGGCCAACAGGTGGGTAATTCCGGTAGCTTTCTCTCTGACCTACCTCTTTCTTGAGTACCTTCTGGTTACCGTATATGATCCAGTGGTGCTCTTTGAGCAAGTGATATATAGGTTTATATCTATATCTTTTATCGTATTTATACTTTTTATGCTAACAGACCCTAGAACAACACCGTCAAAATTACGTTATCAACTGCTGTTCGGTGCATTGATAGCTATCGGTGCGTCTGTTTTAGACTTCCTCTACGGCTTCAGAGTTCAGCACCTTTTCCTCTCATTAGCCCTGTTTAGTGTCACCACACCTCTAATAGAGTTGTGGTGTAAACCTGAATCAAGAACCAGGCTCGCTGTAATTACCCTACCAGTTATGGCTTTCGTGATATATGCTATTTTATTTATACAAAGCAAACCACCATACTTCGTTGTAATGGATGTATAGATGAGCAAAGAGAATAAAACCGCTATTGTTATTGTACTACTTGGTGTTATAGCGGCATCTATTTATTGGCTAATGCACACAGAGCCAAAACCAACGGCACCGAAAAACACCGTTGAGCGTGTTATATTGCCAAAATATCCACCAGAACAATATACCCGAACGAGTGAGGTACAAAACTACCTAAAAGATTTAAGAGTACTTTTTGAGAGCAACAAGTCTATACTGCCTCTACCCCATAAAGAGCTTGACTCATATGCGGTTATAGCCCAAGAGCTAATTCTGAAAAACAAAGAGTTCCTGGAAGACAGCCAGAAAGATGGGCAACTTTTACACAACGACATGATGAGTATACGCCCTGCACTCATTGCTACACTGAGTGATAAAGAGACTATTTGGTGTAAGAATAAGAAGTGCTATGAAGCGATAAAATACAACTTTGCAACCAACGCAACTACAAAAGCAATTATAGATGTCGATAACAAGAAAGTCCTTGCAGTCAGCAGGCAACCATCAACCCAACCAGATATAAGCTTAAGACTAACGCGTATAGCACAATCTATAGCTCTAAATGCACCAGAGATAAAAGAAGAACTGGGCAAAAAGGTGGCAAGAAAAGATATAACTATGGCAAATGTTAGAGGCTCACTCAATGGTTCAGTTTGCGAAAACTCCAACCACTTATGCGTTGCCCCAACTATTGTAGATCATCAACAAGAAAGGGCACTATGGGCTATTATTGACCTTACAGATTTAAAATTAGTGGCGGCTAAGTGGGCAGCACTTGGTAAAACCAGCACGCCAGCATTTATATCAGAGCGCACGCTCCAAAACAGACACATAATGAAAAACTACTGCAAGCAGGACACACTTCTGGAGAAAAATGGCTGGAAATTACGCTATAGGCTTACCGGTTCAGATGGCCTCGAAGTCAGAGATGTAAGCTTCAGAGACAGAGGTGTTGTAAAAACAGCAAAAATTGTGGATTGGCATGTAAGCTACAAACAAGATAGCAACAATAGCATAGACCCACAAACACAGGCATACATAGACGGCAGAAGAGTAGAGTTTGTGCCTACTGATGGAGGCTACCTCTTTGGTTACAATGATGCTATGGGCTGTCCAATGTTTTCAACTTCTGTTGTACTCGCGTTTAATGCCCCCCAAATAAGAGGCTTGCTAGATGCAGATGGCAAAAAAATCGGATTTTACTTAGTACAAGACTTCCGTAACCCAAAGTGGCCAATGGCCTGTAACTACCGCTATGAAAACCGACACCTTTTTTATAATGATGGTACATTTGCTACTACTGGTGTAAATATAGGCAGAGGGTGTGGAGACAACGCACTCTATCGCCCAGTATTTCGTATAGATATGGCCAGCAGCCATGATACATTCTACACTTCAACACAAATAGCAGATGTAGAACAACATTTTTTTGAAAATAACAGCAACAAAACACTCTATAAGATAGTAGATAAGAACACAGCGCAGAGCTACACCATAACTCCAATTCGATCACCCAAGACAAGCGCGACCAGAGCCACAACATTCATAACCGAGTTTAAACAGAGCGAAGGGGACACAGACCTGCTAACCCTGGGCTCGTGCTGCAACCTGGAAGATGATGGCATAGAACAGTTTATGGTAGAACCAGAGAGCTTAAACGATATAGTAATATGGCATGTCCCGCATATAACAAACTCCACCAAAAAGGGTAACGAGAGATGTTGGGCCGATACGCATATAGCTAAGAGTGGTAACTTAGAGGTTAAAGAATGGCCATGCAGTGTTGGTTTAAAGTTCGCACCTGGTGAGAACAAATGATGCGTAGATTTCTTCCAATTATTATTGCTTTATTGAGCATAGCTGCACTATTTGCTTTTGTAATAACACAAAAGAGTAACCCAGCAGTGATTATTGGTGATTTCGATAAAAGTAGAAGCTGCACAAGGACTCCAATGTTCTTTAACAGCCTTAAAGTTACAAGCTCTGTTGTCATAGACTTAACACAGCATAGATTTAAGGGTATAGGGTTTATCTCCCATCAAAACTCACTCTATAATAAACAGTGGGGAGAATATGGACATTTTGGCACCTATACTCTTAGCGATAATGGAGACATATATTTGGCTCCCATGCCATTTATCAGCATAAAAGAAAACACCTTTGATCTGCAAAAGAACCTATACAAACTCGATACCAGAACAGGTAAGTTATCTATATTTATGCATTTTGATGATGTACATCCATCATCTTCAAACCCATTTGGTGTGGCCTCTGTTATATTCGACTGTGACAATAAAAGCTTATGGGTATCAACTATAGATGAAACCAATTACAACAAAGAGTTGGGAGTCATTATGAATATTAACCCAATAACAAAAGAAATCATGCAACAACAAGAGAACTTTGATGCCTTAACTCTTGTTATATTAAATACAGATAAGGGCAGGTTCTTGCTGGCTGGCTCAGCAAAACGGAACTCACTTTTTGCATTTCCCATAAAAAATAACAAGCTACAAAGTCCTATAGAATTACTAGAACTACCAGATTCAAATGAACGCATAAGAAAAATTAAAATAACCGGCAAAAACACTTTGGAACTACAGGCTGTTAAGTTCTCATACTCTCTAATAGCACAAAGCGCGGAGAGGAGGCGCGCAGAGTATGTTGTAAAGTATGACACCGAGACAAAAGAGTGGAAAATAAGTGGAGCAATAGCGCTATAGTATATGAACTCTGTCTAATGAAGATCGCCTGGCTAAATTATCACCTGAACCCGCATTGGAGCTACAGCCTCAGGTATTAATTAACGCAAACACGACATATAAAGGAGCAAAAATGCTCCTTTATATGTTTGAACAAAAGTCACGTTACTTAAACTGATATCTCCTTGCATACATTAGCAACAATATCGACAACAATATCAGGCTCCACAAGCTACCAGATGGAACTGCGATCGGCGGGGCAGATGATGTCGCTGGCGCTGTCGCGAATGTTGTTGGCGGCGCATCTGGCGTATCAGTAGTAATCTCAACCGTGCCCTCCTCGGGTAATATTGGAGCTGTACAGTCACCAAGGTCACTATCGACCGTATCGTAACTTACCACATAACATACTTGCGGGTTAGGCGGTGCCGGTGAAAATGCCACCGGGAGATCTATAAACTCATATTCACCATTAACATCAGTTTCTTGTGAATCATCTAAAACATCACCAGTACGATCACAATCTGTATCACGGTGTAGATATATGGTTAAATCTGCCTGCTCCTCACCAGCATCTTGTATACCGTTTACCGGGCTGGAATCACAGAACATATTGCCGGGTATTGTCCCAATGGCTGCATACACACCAGCATCTTCATCTAGATCATTATTCTGTAGATCAATATTGCTAATTCGGCCTGTTGCCTGATCAGCATCTGAATCCACTGCATCATCGACTCCCTGGTTGGTTTGGGTAAATACCCAACCAGTTGGCAAATTACTGAATTCAAGACAATAAACACCAGCTGCCAATGGGGTAAATTCATACCAGCCATCTGCCGCTGACATACCACTATTTGCAGT
>CAZEFU010000017.1:8907-14103 GCA_964511515.1 uncultured Wenzhouxiangellaceae bacterium | reverse complement strand
AGTGCCCGTTTGCGCCTGCCCAGCAACATCTTTACCTTCTAAGGCAATTGGCAATGTGCCTGCCTGGATTGGCGTGCAAAATTCAAACCCTGCATCTTTCAGACCTGCAAGAATCGGGGCTTGCAGGCCGAGGCTGTCAAAGCGGACATCTGATAATGGCTTACTACTCATATATTTCTCATTTTTTACCGCTAGACCCTTGTAAAGCGGTGGGTTTTGTATAATTCTTGATCAAAGTTTAAGAAAACACTTGATTTTCAAGTCGCAGGACACGATATTAGTGTCTAGTTCCGGGTTATTCCGAATAAGCAATTCACACCGAACCTATGGTTATTTCAGCTTCATTTGGAAAGAATATATATATTTTAGTGGTCAAGTAACAACCACTCGGTAAAATAACAAACCACAGTTAGCTAATGATACAGCAGGAGAACACTTGTGAGCGAACATATCAAGCATATTAACCAAAGCAATTTTGACCAAGATGTACTTGGAGCAAGCGGCCCAGTGCTGGTTGACTACTGGGCTGAATGGTGCGGTCCTTGTAAAATGATCGCTCCAGTCCTCGATGAACTGGCAACTGAATATGATGGCCAGATCTCAATTGCCAAGGTTGATGTCGATTCTAATGCAGCGCTTGCGCAAAAATATGGCATTCGCGGCATTCCAACATTGATGATATTCAAAAATGGCGAAGTCCATAGCACCCGTGTTGGTGCAGCTACTAAAGGTCAATTAAAAGAATTTATTGACGCTGCGGTATAAACACACAATATTAGAGCCCTCCTGAACAGGAGGGTTTTTTTGACGCTACCCAGCTTCAGTGTTAACATGTACTCATCTTCTAGGCGAACCAGCCCATATAGTTACCAAAACTAATTAAAAATCCAAAGCAACAGGTGTAGATTTACGCCTACGGATAAGAAGCTAAACTAAACATTAACGAATAAATTTAATTCATCCATCTGTATGGCCAGTTACGGCGTACTGCTCATTCAATCATTTAATAATCCAAAACATTCAAACCATGAAATTATCAGACTTAAAACAAAAAACAATATCAGAATTACTCGAAATCGCCACAGAAATTGGCGTTGACGGCGCAGGCCGCGCACACAAACAAGATGTGATCTTCAAAATACTCAAAAAACTTGCGCGCAAGGGCGAGGATATTTATGGAGATGGCGTATTAGAAATACTCCAAGATGGTTTCGGCTTTTTGCGCGGCCCCGCAAGCTCTTATCTAGCCGGCCCCGATGATATCTATGTATCTCCTAGTCAAATCAGGCGCTTTTCCTTGCGTACTGGTGACACTCTGGAAGGCAAAATTAGACCACCGAAAGACAGTGAACGCTATTTTGCCTTATTGAAAGTTGAAACTCTTAACTACGAATCACCAGATAAAGCCAAACGTAAAATTCTGTTTGAGAACCTGACTCCAGAATTCCCTCGGAAGCAATTAAAACTAGAGCGCGGCAATGGCTCAACTGAGGATATTACCTCAAGAATTATTGATCTTATGTCGCCAATTGGCAACGGCCAACGCGGCTTGATCGTATCACCGCCAAAAGCTGGTAAGACATTGATGTTGCAGAATATTGCAGCCAGCATAAGACATAACAACCCAGATTGTAAGATGTTTATCTTGTTAATTGATGAGCGCCCTGAAGAAGTAACTGAAATGAAGCGTTCAGTTGATGCTGAAGTAATTTCTTCAACTTTTGATGAGCCTGCAACTCGGCATGTACAAGTAGCCGAGATGGTTATTGAACGCGCCAAGCGACTGGTTGAACATAAACAAGATGTGGTGATTCTGCTCGATTCAATCACCCGCCTAGCACGCGCCTATAACACCGTTGCCCCATCTTCAGGCAAGGTATTAACCGGTGGTGTTGATGCTAACGCACTACAGCGCCCTAAACGCTTCTTCGGCGCCGCCAGAAATGTTGTAGAAGGTGGCTCATTAACCATTATTGCAACAGCCCTGGTAGATACCGGTTCAAGAATGGACGAAGTTATCTATGAAGAATTCAAAGGCACAGGCAACATGGAATGTCATCTAAGCCGAAGAATTGCAGAAAAACGAGTATTCCCGGCAATTGATATCAATAAATCTGGTACCCGCCGTGAAGAGCTGATGATCGACCAAGACCTAATTCAGAAGGTTTGGATCCTCAGAAAAGTATTGCATCCAATGGATGAAATTCAGGCCATTGAATTTGTGCTTGATAAGATGAAAGCAACCAAAACTAATGATGAATTCTTCAACTTTATGAAGCGTTGATTTATTGCTTAGTGTAACGACCCGCATTGCGGGTCTAGCCCTCCATTGCATACCCGACTGGGGCATGCCAAACCGAATAATAAACCAGCATGTAAACACAAAACCACCACTCTGGGCGTTACGACCTGTTTGGTGAAACCAACAGAGAGCTTCTCCTTGGGTGCGTTAAACCCTAGGCAAACACAACAGTTTAGATATACCTACAACCCCATTATTGTGATAAACCAAAGCTGCGCGCAGCATCTTCCAGTGCACGCTATTTAACTCCTTCCGGTGCGTTACGACCCGCTTCGAGAATATCACACACCCTACCCCAGAAATAGAAAAACCCGGCCTGAGCCGGGTTTAATCTTTCTAAATCAACCGGGGCGAGAAGCCTCGGCTTTTCGCCTAGTAATGTCGGCGAGTGTGAAATCCATAAGCGAACAGCATCAATAACATCAATGCCAATAGGCCCTGCCAGCTCAATGTTGGAACATTAATTGGTGGCAAGAATGGTCTGCTGGTTACAGTAACCGTATCGTCATTAGACTCAACATCATCAACCATAGCTATGGCTATATTGGTTAGTGATCCATTATCCAGGTCGAATTGAGTTATTGTGTGCAGCGATGTACAAGTAACCGTACCATTCGGTGGCAGTGGTGTTGGCGCTGGGCAAGTTACTAACACCTGATCATCTAGTACAGATGCTAAACCTGGGTCCAGAGTATCTGGGCCGGCATTGGTTATCAAGTATGTATAGTTAATAACATCGCCTACATTCGCATAGGTTGCCACATCAGCAGTTTTCACCAGGTTAATACTTGGCGGATCAAACGGTGTACATGCATCGTTATCCGTTAGATCAGTATCGGTATCACTACCTGTTACGCCATTCGCGAAGCCAGTATTAATACCACCTGCATTAGTTGCATCACAATCATTACCCTCAGCTGTAACTTGCGTTAGGTCAGCTGTATATGTTGCGGTTATAGTCCAGCTCTCAGTCGCATTAGCAGCTATTCCCTCACCTGCAACAATGGTATCACCACTACTAAACGGTGAACTTATTGTGCCTGTCTGAGTTTCGCCTCCAGCATATACAAGCTGCGCGCTGGTCAGGGTAATACCAACACCTGGAGTAAAGGTATCAACGATATCGTATGCACCAGATCCATTAGTAGTGTTGGTTGCAGTGACAGTGTAGACCACTGTGTAAACGCCTCCTGCTCCACGAACAGCTGGGCCATTAACAGTCTTCGCTAAGTTAATACTAGGGGTTGGGATGTCCGTACAAGCATCGTTGTCGCTCAGATCCGGATCGGTAGCACTGCCATCGGCATAGTTGTAGAAGCCGGTACCAGACGCAGATCCCTGCACTGCACAAGCTGCCAGTGTTGGATCAAGAGCGGTCGGATCAACAGTAAAGTTCGCCGTTATAGTCCAAGCCTCATCCTGCCCTCCAGCCAATGTCTCAGCACTAACCACAGTCGCTCCACTAGTGAACGGTGAGGTTATCGTGCCGACCTGGCTGCTCTCGCTTCCTGCCACATAAGCCGCAGTTGCTGAGTTCAGCGTTACGCCAGTTGGTGGGGTGAAGGTATCTACTAGGTCATATACACCTGGTCCCTGACCTGTATTGGTTGCTGTTACTGTGTAAACAACATTATACGATCCATTGCCTTGTAGTACTGCCGGGCCATTTACTGTCTTCGCTAAGTTAATACCTGGGTCTGGCAGACCTATACAAGCATCGTTGTCACTCAGGTCAGTATCAGTATCACTACCTGTTACCAGGTTGTAGAAACCGGTACTTACTACTGGTGCGCCAGAATCACATGAACTACTAGCCTGATCAACCAAGGCTGGATCAACTGCGAAGTTGGCAGTTACTGTCCAACTCTCATTAAGTCCACCTGCTAATGACTCATCATCCACAACTGTATCACCACTACTAAACGGTGAGCTTATTGTGCCTGTCTGTGCACTCTCAGTCCCGGCAACATATACAGCAGTTGCTGAGTTCAGCGTAATACCAGCACCTGGTGAGAACGTATCTACCAGATCGTACATGCCAGGACCTGCGCCAGTGTTGGTTGCTGTGATCGAGTACGTAACTGTATAGCTACCATCGCCTTGTAATACAGCCGGACTGGTTACAATCTTAGCTAGATTAATTCGAACCACATCAACCTGTTCAGTATCCTCATTACTAACTACCGGAGTGCCCCCAACCGCAGCATCTTGAGCAATAGCTGAAGCAACATTAATTACATTACCAGCAAGTATATCTGCAGCAGTAATCACATAAGTTGCTGTACAGGTCACAAATGCTCCCGGCGCCAATGCCGCCGGAGTTGCCGGGCAAGTCACTGTAGTCTTGTCATCAGTCACCGTATAAGGAGGATACAAGCTTGTATTACCAGCATTGATCAAATCATAGTCATAACTGATCACATCGCCCACCGCATTATAAGTGGCAGGGCTTGCTGATTTAACCAGTGTTAGCACTGCATTACCAGCTAATGGCTGTACATCCACATCTGGATCAGTTACCGGCGGTCCACTTGGTGGAGTACCTGTTACTGTCGCAGTATTTGTGAATGTTCCTGCATCTATATCAACCTGGGTTACTGTGTAACTACCTGTAAAGGTCGTGCTATCAACAGCACCTGGTGCCAATGTTGCAATCGGCCCGCCGCTGATGGTTACACCACCTACAGTATCAGCCAGAGTGATACCACTCAGCGTTACAGCACCTGTATTGGTTACTGTAAATACATAGCTAATAGTATCGCCAGGGCTTAGACCTGGAGTACCGTCATCATCGTTCAGCGTACCTGACTTATCCAGATCAATAGCGGCATTACCAGCCAATGGCTGTACATCCACATCTGGATCAGTTACCGGCGGTCCACTTGGTGGAGTAC
>CAZEFU010000017.1:7525-8807 GCA_964511515.1 uncultured Wenzhouxiangellaceae bacterium | reverse complement strand
AGACCTGGAGTACCGTCATCATCGTTCAGCGTACCTGACTTATCCAGATCAATAGATGCAGTTGCATTAGAGGTAACTGTCTCAGTATCCTGATTAGAGAGTACCGTACCGCCCTGGTCATCCAGTGCGGTAGCAGTTGCTATATTGACTACTAACCCAGCATCAAGGTCTAGCTGCGTAATAGTGTAATTAGCTGTACATGTCACGCTAGCTGTGGGCACCAATGTGGCAGGTGCTGCTGGGCATGTTACTGTAGCTTTGTCATCAATTACCGCATACACAGGGAATAGGTTTGTATTCCCGCTATTAGTTAACTCATAAGAATACGAAATCACCTGACCTACCGTATTATATATAACTGGTGTAGCAGTTTTAACCAGAGTCAATTCTGGGGCCGCATCGTCATTATTGTTGATACTACATACAACATTCTGATCAAAGGCCACTGTGACTGTAGTTGCATTAACCATTGTCCCGCCTACACATAACCAGTTTCCTGCGGTATAACCGGGCTGGTTAGCCTCACTCAGCACATAATTCCCGAGGCCAACTACTGCATTTGTGATTGACGCATCCCCAGTTAAGCCTGCAATGTTTGAGGGTCCTGCTCCATTTAAAAGAAAGTTCTGATCGGTCAGAGTACCACCATTATCATTGGTGACAGTTTTAATCAGAGTCAGTGTAGCTGGATCATCTGTGTTCTCAATCGTACATTCAACATCCTGACCAAGAGCCACCGTAACTGTAGTTGCATTAACCATAGCTCCACCAGTACATGACCAGTTTCCTGCGGTATAGCCAGGTTGATTTACCTCGTTGAGGACGTAGTCTCCAGCGCCCACTACTGCATTCGTTACTAATGCGTCCCCTGTTAGACCACCTATACTATCTACAGGGCCTACAGCATTTAACAAGAAATCAGCCGTAGTCGCTGCACCACCGTTATCATTGGTCACAACCTTGATCAAGGTTAAAGTTCCTGGCTGATCATCATTGTTGATAGTACAGACCACATCCTGACCAAGAGCCACCGTTACCGTACTTGCATTAGCCATAGAGCCACCAGTACATGACCAGTTTCCTGCAGTATAACCAGGTTGGTTTATTTCACTCAGTGCATAATTCCCAGCACCAACTGTTACATTCGTTACTGCTGGGGTTCCTGTTGTCCCGCCTATGCTATCTACCGAGCCTATACCACTCAATAAGAAGTCGGTTGCAGCCGCTGTACCACCATTATCATTGGTGACAGTTTTAATCAGAGTCAGTGTAGCTGGATCAT
>CAZEFU010000017.1:0-7425 GCA_964511515.1 uncultured Wenzhouxiangellaceae bacterium | reverse complement strand
TGGTTTATTTCACTCAGTGCATAATTCCCAGCACCAACTGTTACATTCGTTACTGATGGGGTTCCTGTTGCCCCGCCTATGCTATCTACCGGGCCTATACCACTCAATAAGAAGTCGGTTGTAGCCGCTGTACCACCATTATCATTGGTGATAGTTTTGACCAGGGTCAAGGTTCCTGGCAAGTCGCTATTAACAATCGTACAAGTTATGTCATCTGCATATTCCACAGTCAAAACAGAGCCACTTAAAGAGCTGGTACCAGAGTTAACACATGTCCATGCGCTTGCAGTATATCCCGGCGGACCAGAAGATTCAGATAAGGTGTAATCACCTGGCAAGGTTGAAACTGTAGTTACTGCTGGGCTGCCAGTTGGACCAGAAATACCGGGGCTGGGGCCAGCAGCTGCAAGGGTCCAGTCTGTAATTGTTGCTGTTCCACCGTTGGTATTATTAACTGCTTTTATCAACGTAAGTACAGGCAAGCGGGTATTGGTGTAGGTACAAATTACGGTTTCACCCGGAGCCAGATCCACGCCAACGCTTGTATCGCCTGGGTCGAAGGTTGGGTCGCCATTAAACTGAATACTTGAGTTCACTGCACCAGTACAGGAAATATCGGTTAGTGCCCAGCCGGCAGGTACTGTTTCTGTAGTAAAAATTACACCTAGACTTGCAATAATCGTTGCACTTAATTGAGCTGAACTATTATCAAAGTCATCAATTGAGCCTGTGAGATCAGGTGAAACTGGACTGACGAAGCTAAAGTTCTGCGGGCTCATATCCGGAATAGTCTGTTTACGGATAATCAGAGTCGCTTCTCGGGTGTTTTCAAAAGTACAAGTGACAGTTTCATTCAGCCCTACATTGACATTAGGTATTACCCTGCCATCATCACAAGAGCTATTCACAAGCGCCCAGTCAGCAGGCACTGTTTCATTGAGATCGTATATGCCTGGAGCAAGGCCGGTAATCTCTGTTGTACCTGTACCCCCAATTGTGGTGATAGGAAAGTTGGTAACCCCTGAACCTGTAAATGTTAAAGGGAAATCGAAAGTTGCATTAGAGCCTGTGCCGTCTGTGTTTTTAACTATTATCAATCTACCACTGGGGACGGGCGCACAACCCTCTGCAGTGGCAGTATTAGCAATCGTAGTCAATGCTCCGAAGTTCCGTAAACCCGTAAAGAACGGATCGCCTGTACCGAGATCGCAATCGCGCGAATCAACGCTTGTAGTATCCGGGCTAGGGAGACTATAAACTACAGTCACTGCCCAGGTTTCGGTAGTACCAGGATCAATTTGTTCACTGGTGACTATCCCAGGGAAAGCGGTTAAGGTACCATCTTGGGTATTACCACCTGTGGATGAATAGGTCACTATTGGTGTTCCGACCAGAAGCAGATTAATATCAAATGCCATGATATCGCTCAGGTCATAAACACCTAGGGCCCCCGAGCCATTGGTATTGCTCACCGCAGTGTTTGAAACCACAATGTCGTAGGAAACTGAGTACTCATTATAATTTGCAGTCATCGCCGGTTGGCTTGAGACTGTCTTGGTATGGGTTACGTCACCCGTTACAAAACCATAATCTGCAAGCTCGGTATTGAATCCTTCATTTGGCATTACCAGTGTTACCGTTGCATAAGTGTTACCACCGCCAAGAGCAGCATCGGAATCAACTTCATCGTTTCCTCCTTGGTCTTGGTCACTAAGGAGCAAATCGCTTAATGGTACATCGTTTACTGCATCGTTATTTAAGTCGACCATTTGGCTAAGGTCGATTCGGAGTTCATAGGTGTCGCCGCGAACCAAGCCATCGTCTGATGAGAATGAATAGATACCGCTGGCATCTGTGGTTGCGCAAAGTTGATTACCGGTAACACCGCCGCCAAATGCCAATTCTGGCACTGCAACGCCCAAGCTATCGAAGGCACAAACCTCTACCCCGGGAATTGGTGGTTCGCCCGAATCCTGAAGGCCGTTATTATTGAGATCGAACCAAACAAAATCACCGATAAAACTTATGGTGATTTTGAGTACCACATGGGTGTCGCGACCAGTACCTGATCTGGTGCTTTTAAAGCCATCAAAAATGGGAACTTCAGCGCCGGTAAAATCATCCCGATACACACCATCACGCCCGATAAGCGGATGCGAGTGATCATCGGAGCCGGTTAGCCCAAAGTGGCCGGTATGCATTGTAGTACCTAGATATAAAGCAAGCTCATCAGTAAAAATATGGTTGGCACCACGCGCCGCGCCAGTTCTACCCAGGTAATCTTTCTTGTCACCACCTAGATAGGTTCCGAACACTTGGGTATCAAGGGTGTTATTAAGAGCAGCAAAAACGATATCGGTTTTACCCAAATCTGTACCAGAATCAGCTTCGTTACCAGTTGTGCCTGGAGTGTATTCGCTATAAAAGAAGGTGCCTGCAGGGCCAAAATTCTGAGTTGGGAATGCACCGGTATTGGAACCGACGCCGCCACTATTAGATGAATTTGAGGTTCCGTAAATAAATACTCCGTTGAAATACTGGGTTACTGCATTACCAAGATCTCTGAAGCGCCCACCCATATAGGTAGCTATCCACTCTCCACCGGAAACTGCACCATCGGCCGGAAAGCGCCCGATTATAATGTCTTCCTGTCCCGCATTGGTCGCCTGGAAAGGTGTATGTGCAGTTAGGGTATTCGAGTCTAACGGGAAATCTGTTGAATTTGTATAGCCGGTTACGAAGATAGCAAAGTTCTGATCGGCACCAGTTTGTGAAATTCCCACAAATCGATCATTGCCGTTACCAACAAAACGACTTAACATTGAGAGTGTTCCGGTCGCTGGGTCGATTACACCAATAATAGCGTCTTCATCAGCACTACCACCAGCGCCACCACTGGGAGGTGTAACCACCCCATTAACTGCCCCTAAATCATTGACTAGAGGGAGGGTAGCTGCGCTTGATGTTGTAAAACCTGCAAATGCAATTCTACCGTCATTCAAAACAATCATCTGATCCGCTTGATCACGGTCGTTACCACCAACATAAGTACCGTATACCAAAGTGCTGTAGGAAGTAAAATGACCAATATATATATCGGAAGAATCACCACCATAAGTAGTATCAGCACCGGCACCACCAACAAAGTCAGCAGCGGGTGCGATGGGGTCCCCAAAGTTGCCCATCATCCAAAATTCTTCATCACCAATCACTTGCAATGAAACGATATCTTCGTCATGTTCAGAGCCTGAACCGGAGGCACCATCGCCACCACTGGAACTACCAATATAGGTTGAATATTTAAGCGTGGTTAAGTCAGGATCAAAAACCGCAACAAAGCCATCGTATGAACCGCTTCGTGTGCTATCCAGAGCATTCATCATCGGTAAATTAGTTGATCCGGTAGTACCTGCAATCCATATATCACCATTGGGGCCTAATTTAACTTCATAGGCTTGGTCTCTGCCACCGCCGCCGTAATGAGTCGCCCGTACTACCTGCTCGCCATTGGCAGAAAATACGTAAATAATGGCATCTGCACTCGGAGCTTTAGTAGTGTCGTATGGCGTAACGCCAGTGTAGACAACACCATCTGCTGTAACCCCGCCACTACGAACAAAACCCATATAGGCCGCCGCATTGTTCATGGGAATGGTCATATCAGTTGCACCAGCGGCAATAACTTCCTTGGTGGTCGGATTTACTGTGATAGCGAACAGGTATTCATCAAAACCCGATACAGCTGGACCTGCATCTTGACCATCCATCCAGTTACCCCACTCCAGCACCGGATCGATAACCAGTGGTAAGGTAGGGTCTAGCTCGCCTTCAACATGATAGGCAATCAAGTTATCTGTAGATAAATCGAAATTAACTTCCAGTGGAAGTTTGCCGTTTGCCCCAACTTGATAACTTTCGGGGATATCCAGGGCTAATGCACCTTCAAACAAGGCAATAGAAAGATTATCTTTTTGATTCAGACTAATGCCATCGTGGCCATCAGCGCGTAATTTAATCTGTTTGTAGTCAACACCTGGGGCGATGATCCAATCAAACTCCAGACGACCATCTTCGCGACCATATAGGCGTAAATCAATCCCTGAATAAACATTTTTCAGGGTAATATCATGCAACGCTGAAACACCAGCGGTTGCATCAGTGCCACGAAAATAACTAAAGGTGGTCGCATAGGCTTCGCCTTCAACAATACCGGTGCTGCCGGGGGAGCCGTCAAAAGCGAGTTCCCAGTATTGCATTCCATTAGTTTCTTCTGCTTTACTGCCACGCGGGGTGATAAAACTGAGGCGATCATTTTTAACCAGCACCAGACCAGTTAGCGATTTACCCACATAAAGCACATCTTGTGGCCATTGCCCTTGGTTTCTGACGAACTGAATGGTTTTAAGGTTTTCTCGAAGCGTACTCTTTACCTGCTCGAGAACTTCCTTGCGTTGTTCATCGGTCATTGCCGATTCAACAGGAATTTGTGGTTTTAATTGACCAGGAGAACTTTGTTGCCCAACTGCAGCAGTTAAATTACTGGCTGCGGCCACGCATATCAAAATAGTTGGTATTAAAACAAATAAGAATTTTTGTAACGATACAAATTGCGCACGAAATCCGGCACGATTGATGAAACTCCCCATAACACTTAGCTCCCAAGTAGATCGACTGATGCCAATCTGTTTCTAACGAAATATTAAATTATTGTGCTGTAATTACTACAGATTACCCCTCTTATACTTGTGATTATTAGCCTTTGCATCCCTAAATGCACTGACTTCACAAAGTTAATTACCTGTAAAAACAAATACTTAATTAGCTATACGGCCTCTTTTTAAGTATCTGCATGTAACATACATACTCGTGTATTATAATTCATCGCTGGACTCCCTGCAATACTTGATTTATTGATATTCTGAGCGCTTAAGAGGGTTTAAATATTTTAAATGACGCAACTTAATTTTTTATGCAGTTACATACGGTTTAACACGCCCAACAACGGACTATTTTTGGCGTTGTTGGGTGCTGTTAGACAGCGCAGCTGGCGTAAGGCACTGGCAGGGCTTGGGGAAGCTCAGCTTATGAATACCCTAGCCCTGCCACAAATCGGTAAAACGATTCACTAACATATAATCAATCACATTAGCATCCGCAAACGCTGCCTCAATTGCGGCGGCTTGGCGGCTGCAATAAAAACCAGCCAGGGCTGATCTGAATTTGGCTTCCAATACTGGCATGCCTTCATCTCTACGGCGGCGATGACCGATTGGGTAGTCGATGTGTATTCTTTCGCTGCTGCTGCCATCTTTATAGAACACTTGAATGGCATTGCCAATAGCGCGTTTTTCTGGATCAAAATATTCTTCGGTAAATTGTGTGTTTTCACTAACCACCATTTTTTCCCGTAATGCATCTACACGCGGGTCGGCGGCAATATTATCGTTATAACTGCTGGCAGTTAGCTCACCGAAGATCATTGGTACTGCAACCATATACTGCAAACAGTGATCACGGTCGGCAAAGTTTGCCAGAGGGCCTTGCTTGTCTATTATGCGCGCCCCTGCTTCCTGGGTTTCCAAGGTTATTTTCTCGATTTCATCGAGCCTATCTTTAACTTCAGGATGTAGCTCTAGCGCACATTCAACTGCTGTTTGCGCGTGGAACTCTGCTGGGAAAGAAATCTTGAAGAGCACATTCTCCATTACATAAGCTTCATAGCCACGTTGGAATTCAAACTTCTTACCTTTAAACAGCACTGCATAAAAACCCCAAACATCCGCGCTCAGGGCTGATGGGTAGCCCATTTCGCCTTTTACTGCCATTAATGCCAAGGTTACTGCGCGGCGACAAGCATCACCAGCCGCCCATGATTTTCTGGAACCGGTATTAGGTGCGTGGCGATAAGCGCGTAATGCACCACCATCAACAAAGGCGTTGGAAACTGCATTGATAACATCATCGCGACTGCCACCCAACATGCGAGTAGTTACTGCGGTTGACGCTATACGAACCAGTATCACATGATCAAGCCCCACTTTATTAAAACTATTTTCCAGCGCCAACACACCTTGAATCTCATGTGCTTTAATCATAGCTTCAAGCACATCACGCATAGTAAGCGGTGCATCGCCTCTGGCAATATTGCGCCGAGAAATATAATCAGCCACTGCCAAAATAGCACCAAGGTTATCTGATGGATGACCCCACTCTGCTGCCAACCAGGTATCGTTAAAATCCAGATAGCGAATCAACATACCTATATTAAAAGCAGCTTGAGCTGGATCAAGCTCCCAAGAAGTACAAGGCACACGCGCGCCATTGCTCAATGTGGCCCCTGGAACAATTGGCCCCAACAGCTTGGTACATTCAGGAAAGTCCATTGCCAAAGTGGCACAAGCGAGCGAATCCATCAAACAATAACGGGCAGTTTTCCAAGCCTCATTTGATGTGACTTCATAATCACAAACATAGTCTGCGATATCTACAAATACCTGATCATACTCAGGGCGTTCAGTACTGCGGGTTCCAATCTGTGACATTTCTTAATTCCGTTCTTCTATGCGGTTAACGTTTCTATCTTCAGGCCCAATGTAATCAGCAGTTGGGCGAATAATGCGGTTATTGGCGCGTTGCTCAAAAGCATGTGCGGTCCAGCCGGTTACCCGCGACATTACAAATATCGGGGTGAACAAACGGGTTGGTATGCCCATAAAATGATAAGCAGAGGCATGGAAGAAATCAGCATTAGCGAACATACCTTTTTCTTCTTGCATTACCCGCTCTACTGTTTCTGATACCGAATATAAAACGCTATCACCAACTTCTGCTGCCAGCTTCTTAGACCAGGCTTTAATAATGCCATTGCGCGGGTCGCGTTTTTTGTAAACCGCATGCCCAAAGCCCATAATTATTTCCCGGGCTGCCAGCTTGCGTTTAATTTCCTGCTCGGCCTGCTCTACTGAGCTCAAGGTTTCAATCAATGCCATAGCTTCTTCATTGGCACCACCATGCAATGGGCCACGCAAGGCGCCGATGGCGGCAGTTACGCAGGAATATAAATCAGATAAGGTAGAGGCAACTACCCGACCTGTAAATGTTGATGCGTTGAATTCATGCTCGGCATATAAGACCAGTGAGACATCCATAACCCGCGCATGCAAAGCAGATGGTTTTTTACCATGCAGCATGTTTAGAAAATGACCGCCAATTGAATCGTCATCAGTTTGGGTTTCAATGCGCACACCATCGTGAGAGTAACGATACCAATAGCAAATAATTGACGGAAATGCCGCCAACATGCGTTCGGCTACTTGCTGCTGTTGTGCAAAGTCTGTTTCTGGTTCAATATTGCCCAGGAAAGAACAGCCAGTACGCAAAACATCCATTGGGTGTGCAGATGCCGGTATTTGTTCGAGCACTGTT
>CAZEFU010000016.1:0-14252 GCA_964511515.1 uncultured Wenzhouxiangellaceae bacterium | reverse complement strand
CCGCCACATTCTGGGCAACTGGTTTTACGCCATTCTGGATCGGCCTTGATTGGCGAACCTACGCCGATAAATTCTACATCTTCTGGAAGCACAACCGGCAGCTGCTCTTCTGGTACCGGAACTGCTTCACATTGGGGGCAATAAATTACCGGTATCGGGCAGCCCCAATAGCGTTGCCGGGACACACCCCAATCATGTAGGCGGTAATTAATTTTACACTTTCCCAGATCCTTACTTTCCAACCATTCAATTGCCTGTTGCTTAGCTTTATCAACCCGCAAGCCATTCAGCCAATCACTATTGATAGCTGGGCCATCACCAGTCCAGGCCTCACCAGCAAAATCTTCATCAGGCTGTACGGTACGAATTATTGGTAAATCGTGTTCTGTGGCAAAATCCCAGTCGCGCTGATCTTGACCTGGGACTGCCATAATTGCACCACTGCCATATCCCATCATTACATAGTTAGCAATATATAGTGGCACTGCTTTTTGGGTGAACGGGTTGAGTACGTAGGCGCCTGTGAATAGACCATTTTTATCTTGCTGACTACCTTTGCCGCCTTCACCTTCACCAGTTCTCTCTGCATCATCCAGCTTGGCAGCTTTGGCGATAAATTCAGTTACTGCTTGCTGGTTATCCTGCGTAGTGATCTGTTGCACCAGAGGGTGCTCAGGAGCTAGAACAGCATAGGTCATTCCGAATACTGTATCGGGACGGGTTGTAAAAACACTAATTTCTGCGCCATCTTGGCGCACTACGCCATCGGCATCGCAAACGGGCATACTAAAATCGGTGCCTTCTGAACGGCCGATCCAGTTCCGTTGCATGGTTTTAACCGCATCTGGCCAGGCTTCCAAATCATCCAAACCATTAAGTAATTCTTCGGTATAGGCTGTAATTTTTAAAAACCATTGCGGGATTTCTTTTTTCTCTACCACCGCACCTGAACGCCAGCCGCGCCCATCTATTACCTGCTCATTGGCGAGTACAGTTTGATCAACTGGATCCCAGTTAACTACAGAATTTCTACGATATACCAAGCCTTTTTTCAGCAAACGCACAAACATTTGCTGCTCCCAACGATAATAATCAGGTTTGCAGGTTGTGAGCTCTCTAGACCAGTCATAAGCAAAACCCAGGCGTTGCAATTGCTGGCGCATATAGTCTATGTTTTTATAAGTCCAACTAGCTGGTGCGGTCTGGTTTTTAATAGCGGCATTTTCCGCTGGTAGGCCGAAAGCATCCCAGCCCATGGGTTGGAGAACATTTTTCCCTAGCATACGCTGATAGCGACTGATTACATCGCCAATGGTGTAATTGCGAACATGCCCCATATGTAATGCTCCACTAGGGTATGGCAGCATAGAAAGGCAATAAAACTTTTCTCGATTAGGATCCTCGGTAACCTCATAAGCTTTGTTCTTAGCCCAGTCTTTTTGGATCTGCACTTCAAGTTGTTGAGGATTGTATTCCTGCTTCATTTCTTTCCTAATATTAATTGTTGAATTTTCCAGAGCTCAGCCCTCACTCGGGCGCCTCCAAAAATCGATTAACTTTAACTGTGAATAATACCATTACCACGCTGTTTATAGACCCATAAATGATGGTTTTCTGTATCCTGGCCAAAAAAAACGGTGGCCGTAGCCACCGTTTTCTAAACATGAACAATACGCTTAACCATTGCCATCATCGTCAACTGCAGCTTTGGCAGCATCAACCGCATCACTGGCTGTCTCTTCGGCTGAATCAACTACATCGCTGATTGCAGCACCAGCATCATCGGCCATCTCACCAGCAGCATCCATTGCATCACTGGCTGTCGCTTCGGCTGAATCGACTGCGTCGCTAATTGCAACGCCAGCATCATCGGCCATCTCACCGGCGGCATCCATTGCATCGCTGGCTGTTTCTTCGACTGAATCGACTGCATCGCTGATTGCAGCGCCAGCATCATCGGCCATCTCACCAGCAGCATCAGCTGCATCACTTGCCATTTCTCCGGCAGTATCAGCCGCATCAGCCGCATCCGTTTTAATTTCATCAACGCGATCAGCTAAACTCGTTGCTGAATCATCTTTGAAATAAGCGATATAGCCATAAACCAAAATGGCTACAATAATAAGTAAAATTAGTGGTTTTTTCATTTCTACCCTCCGCGAATATTATATAAGAAACTAGTTTATATACTATTTCGACTGAAACGGCAAAGTTTTTATAGATAAACATTCATCCTGTGGCTTATTGTAGAATGTCGGTTGCTACTAAAGAAATAATCAGGGAAACACTTAAATGGCCAATCTTTCAGATTTATTAATAGGTAAAGGCGAGTTACAGAAGTTCCTTCTACCCGGTTACGGTAATCGCCACGGGCTCATAACTGGAGCCACTGGTACCGGGAAAACTGTAACTTTACAAATTCTTGCCGAGGGTTTTTCAAAAATCGGGGTGCCTGTATTTCTCGCCGATGTAAAAGGCGATTTGTCGGGTTTATCTCAAGCTGCCGGGCCACATCGGAAAATTACCGAAAGAATTGATAAAATTGGTATTGAAAACTACCAAAGCCGCGCCTATCCAATTGTATTCTGGGATTTATTCGGTAAATCAGGGCACCCAATTAGAGCAACCATTTCTGATATGGGACCACTACTGTTATCGAGCTTATTGGAGCTAAATGAAACCCAGGAAGGGGTATTGAATGTAGCCTTCAAAATGGCAGATGAGGAAGGCCTGCTGTTGCTTGATTTTAAAGATTTACGCGAAATCTTGCGTTATGTATCAGCAAATGCCAAGACTATTTCTGCAGAATATGGACGGGTAACGCCCGCCTCAATAGCGGCAATCCAACGGCGTTTGTTGGTAATGGAACAGCAAGGTGCTGAGTCATTCTTCGGAGAACCAGCGCTCGAGCTGTCTGATATCATCAAACAGGATCTCAGCGGTAACGGCATTATTAACGTGCTTGCAGCCGATCAATTAATCAGCAGCCCAAGACTTTACTCAACATTTTTACTCTGGCTGCTTTCTGAACTGTTTGAAGAATTACCCGAAGTTGGAGATCCAGAAAAGCCACGAATGGTGTTTTTCTTTGATGAAGCTCACCTATTATTTAATACCGCCCCAAAAGCCCTGCTGGAAAAAGTCATACAAGTTGTGCGCCTGATTAGATCTAAAGGTGTGGGTATATATTTTATTACCCAGAACCCAATGGATGTACCAGATTCAGTCTCATCACAGTTAGGCAACAGAATTCAGCACGCCCTGCGCGCATATACTCCAAGAGAGCAAAAAGCTGTAAAAGCTGCCGCTTCAACTTTTCGCCCAAACCCCAACATCAATACTGAAGAAATCATCACCACTCTTGGTGTTGGTGAAGGGCTTGTTTCAATGCTCGAAGATGGCGGCATTCCCGGAATTGTTGATGCCTGCCTAATTGTTCCGCCAGAATCACGTATTGGCCCTGCCAGTGAGGCTGAGCGTGCTGAAGTCCTCGCCCGAAGCCCTCAGGGGGCCAAATACGATAAGAGTATCGACCGCGAGTCGGCGTTTGAGATCTTGCGCAAGCGTGTTGATGAGAAAAACCGCCTGGACGAGGCTGAAGCGAAAAAAATCGCTGCCGAGAAACAGCGTGTGGCTGAGGCCAAGGCACGAAGCAAACCGAAGAGACGGGCTAGAAAAACAGAATTCGAAAAACTAAGAGATAGCACTCTACGCTCACTTGGATCATCAATAGGGCGCTCAATAACTCGGGGAATTTTAGGTTCACTGAAGAAATTATTTTAAACTTTATACCGAGCTATCAATTACCGCTTGAGTTTAGATACTACCCACTGATGTAGACTTGAGTGTGGATCTGATTCTGTTGAGCTATCTTCATCAAACATTGATTCGAGCTTAATTGATAGCTGCTTACCGTACTCAACTCCAAACTGATCAAATGGGTTATTACCCCAGATCGCACTCAGGGCATAAATGCGGTGCTCATAAAATGCCAAAAGCTCCCCGAGCGCCATAGGCGTTAAAGTATCAATCAACATTAATGTACTTGGCCTGTTGCCGCTAAACGCCTGATGTGCCAATTTATCTTCGACTTGACCGTTTGTCTCAAGCCCCCCAGCAAATGCCAGTGCGTCAGCCTGAGCGAGCATATTAGTTAACTGGAAACGACTATGTTCTGAGGCATGTGGAGCCTCAGACCTAAAGTTGACAACACCAATAAATTCAACTGGCACCACTTCCATTCCTTGATACAAGGCCTGAAAAAAAGCATGTTGTGCGTCGGTACCAGTACCGCCAAATACTACTGGGGCAGCTGGGTGTGATAAAGGCTTGCCCTGACAGTCAACAGACTTCCCAGCCGACTCCATATCTAGCTGTTGCAACCAAGCGGGTAGCATTCGTAAACGCGAGTCATACGTCACTACTGCAACCGCTGGGTACTGGCGTACGTTGCGTTGCCAAATTGTTACCAACGCTGCCAATACCGGTATATTCTCGCTCCAATCAGAGTCTCTAAAGTGCCGATCCATGTTTTCAGCACCTGCCAATAATTGCAAATAAGCCTTGTCACCATAGCGAATCACTATTGGCAGGCCCATGGCTGACCATAAGGAAAAGCGCCCGCCTACAGTTTGTGGAATTTGTAATATATTTTCTTTAATAAAACCAGCAGCACGAGCTCGATCCGGCTGTGCTGTAATCGCGATCATTTGACTGGAAGCATCGCCACCAGAACTGCCCTGCTGCAACCATTCTTGCAGGCTTTTCATATTGAGTTGAATTTCCCGAGTTGTGAAACTCTTGCTAGCAGCAACCACCAAAGTATGTTGCGGCTGCAGCTCACGCATAAATGCATTAAGTGCCCAACCATCGGCAGAGGCCAAAAAGTGCACATTTATCTGACTCGTTGCTTCATTTTGCAGGGCTTCAACAACTAATTGTTGGCCTAAAACAGAGCCGCCCATGCCCAGATGAATCACATCTGTGATCGCATGTTGATAGCCAGGCATTATGCCAGAGTGTAGCGCCATACCCAGCGTCAGCATAGCTTGTCGTTGAGTGCCAACACATTCACCAACATCTTTCCCGGACTGGGTATTTTCTGGTGTAGATTCGCGTAACAATGGATGGTGTGCCGGACTGTCTTCGCTAACATTAAAAGGTACACCTGAGAATAACCTAGTACGCCAGCTAGCTAGGGGAGATGAGTTTGCTAGTTCAAGTAACTCAGCTAGGACAGATTTGTCGATACTGGTTCTGGAGAAGTCGAATAGCATCTCTCTAGCCTGTCGGGAAAAACCCGTGAATCTCTCCGGATCAGATTGAAATAAAGCAGACAGAGTTTTACTGGGTTCGTTTTTGTTGTTTATACACAACATATCCAGTGTTTGCTGATCTAGTTCTGCCATAGTCTCTGTCTGCTCTGAGCTTATATCTGTGAAATATTGGAAATTCCGGCAAAGTTTACCACTGTCTGTTAGATATATGCAGTCTCAAATTGCATACCATAATTATACTCTTGGCTTGTAATTAAACAAATGCGTCGAAACCTTCCAAAACCCTTTCTATCTTACTGTATTATCTAAATAATATTTATCGGATAATATACAAAACATAATAATTTAGTCAAAAAAAAGCCTCTCTCCAATTACAGAAAGAGGCAGGCTTTTGGAGTGATGTATCCATTTTCACACCCTGCGACCTTGTCATCACTAAGAATTAGTTTTTCCAAGGTTGGTGGTAATAATACCACTTTTAGGGGGAAAAGCAACTAAATACGAACAAACCCTTGCAGAGATTCGTCAAATATTGTCTAGCTATTCGGTATCTACAGTCTTTTCAGAAAATCTTTGAATTGCCTTGTAGCAGCACTGTCTTTTTCAACTTTTTGGCTAGTGACAATTTGATTTTTCATCTCGATGAAACTATCAAGACCAGAAAACTTTATTCCTGGTGCAACTTCGAGCAAAGGTAGCATAACAAATGCCCTCTCCAGCATTCTCAGATGAGGTATCTCTAGTTTTGGTAGTGAGATTTTCTTATTCCCATATAACAAAATATCAATGTCTAGGGGTCGTTCTGCCCAACGTGTAGCTGCCATTTCTCTGCCAGCCGATGCTTCTAGCGACTGCGTAAATTGCAGCAAATCAGTTGGAGAGAGAGATGTTCCTATTTCAATTACTTGATTAAGATAATCGGCCTGCTCAGACAAATCTCTTTTCTTTCCACCCCAGGGCGGGGAATGATAAATAGAGGATGCACATATGAACTTGTTAGTAGATGAGCTATTCAGACTGGATACCACATTCATGAAATTGGCAGAAACATCACCGACATTACCACCTAAACCCAAATAAACTTTTACTGTTTCAGCTGCTCTCATTTGCGTTGGTTTTTTTCTTGCGCCTGCGCGGTCGCTGGTGGCGTTTACTAGAGCCGCCAAAGATAAGCTCTTCTTGTTGCTTTAATGGTAGCTCCTGGATCTCAGTCCACCACTCTACTTGTGGCTCTAGAGATTGGTCTTCCAGTGCACGTAGTAATAAAAAGTCATAGGCTGCCCTAAATTTGCGTTCATTTAACAAGGCCCAAGTACGCCGTCCTTTGGTTTTACTAAAACGCGACTGCATCGCCCATATAACTTTAGTCACTCCAGAAAATCGTCTGGGGATAGCGGTAGTTCGGCATTGCTTGCCAATCACTTCATCACCAGCAATGGTAAGAGCATCCTGAGCTGAGTAACCTCGCTCGGCATAGTTTTTAGTTAACTTTGAAACCGGCTCCCACAACAAGGCTGCAAACAAAAAAGCTGGGGTTACAGGTTTTTTTATAAGAATTCTCTGATCAGTATTTACCAAGGCTTGTTGTAAAACCTTGCTTTCACTTACCCGATTGTGTTTATTGCTTTTAAGCTGTGGGAACAAGCGCTTCATTAAACCCCATTGCTGCAGTGCCGCCATCGTCTTGACAGCTTGGCCTGAAAGAAACAGCTTCAGGAGTTCATCATATAATCTGGCAGGTGGTACATTTTGTAATAAAGCACCCGCCTCGCGAATGGGCGATTCACTGGCTGAGTCTGGTTTTACTCCTAATTTAGCTACAAATCGTGCTGCCCTCAATACTCGCACTGGGTCTTCACGATAGCGTACTTCAGGTTCACCAATGACTTTTAATTTACGCTCATTAACATCCGCATAGCCACCCACATAATCGTGTATTTCCTCTTTTATTGGGTCATAAAACATCGCATTGATAGTGAAATCTCTGCGTACTGCATCTTCTGCCATATTGCCAAAAGTATTGTCAGAAATAATTCGGCCGCTCTTATCCTGGCTTGAATGCTGGCTTTCAGCTGCGCCCCGAAAGGTTGCAACTTCAACCAACTCCCCTCTGGTATATACATGCACCAAACGGAAGCGTCGTCCAATAATTCTGGAGTAACGAAAGACGCTGTGCACCTGTTCAGGGGTCCCGCTGGTGGCGATATCAAAATCCTTAGGTTTAAGACCAAGCATCAAATCACGCACACAACCACCTACCAGAAAAGCGCTGTAGCCTTTCGCTACTAAACGCTCTACGATCTCAACGGCAAAACGATTGATTTGCCGGCGCTTGATCCCGTGCTCTTTGAGTGGGTAGACATTTGCGCTGAGGTTTTTGCTGGGTATTTCAGAAGACAATATAGGTGATCCACAGGCCGTTTCACTTACGGCACGATTATTATTTAATTCAGTTGGCCTATAGTTTATCATGCAAGTAATATATTCCGGCTATTTCTTGTAAGTTTGTAAGATAAGTAATGACCTCCTCTAGCAGTCCAGGGCTATGCCCTCTCAAAGCGAAGGAGTTAGACTCTTGAAGGGATCGCCATAAATCAAATATTCGGTGTGCAAATACACCGATGAGTGAAACTTATGACCTTTGTAGTAACCGATAATTGCATTAAATGTAAATACACAGATTGCGTAGAAGTATGCCCTGTTGACTGTTTCCATGAAGGGCCAAACTTTCTGGTTATTGACCCAGAAGAGTGTATTGATTGCACGTTGTGCGAGCCAGAATGTCCGATAAACGCAATTTTACCAGACGATGATTTACCCAAAGATATGGAGCATTTCCTGGAATTAAACGCTGAACTGAGTCTTATTTGGCCAGTAATTACAGAAATGAAAGCAGCGCCAAAAGATGCTGCCGAATGGGAAGACAAGCCAGATAAGCTTAAATACCTTGAACGCTAAGGCGGGAGCCTTCTAGTAAAACCAGCGCCACATCTTGCCGATCTCAGTTAACCTACACGCTCTAGCAGTGATGTGAGAATCACACCTGCAGACTGAGAATCTGCTGGGTTACCACTGGTATCTTGCAGGTATGCACGAGTATTCTTGCCGTCGGGTACTAACTTCAAACGATATCGACCAGAATAATCCGGGCCATAATTGGGCCCGCTCCAGAACTTCATTTTTTTCCAAAATGATTTCTTGTAAACTCTTCTTTGGTGAGAAAAATCAAAATCATAGCTTTGGTTTTCAGCATTGCTAGATACTCCCTTCAGACCCAAACGCGGCAGGCTCAAACCGATCCTACGCCAACTAGATGCAGCTGTGTCTGCGAACAGCACATAAGCCCCATGGGCACTATAGCGAATGCTCGCACCTGACTTCCCTGATTGAGAATCTGAAATCACCAAAGGTGGCAGAATTGAATCTGGCTCAGAAATAGCCGGCGGCAAATCTGCAGCTGCCACTGATATTTTAATCGCGGTATCTGTTCTCGGTGGATCTAGGTGAGCTGGTACGTCCAGTGACTTGGTTTCCTGCGCCTTCAAATATGCAGTTTTCCGTTTCTCGGAACCACCACAGGCAGTAAGAGCAGCACCAACAAGTATCAGCATGCTTATAATTAAAGTTCTTTTCATATATTAATTCTACAATGTTTTAAGTGTTTGCAGAGCTTCTTCCAGCTCCACCCGCAGGTTTCTATCTAATTGTAACAGTGGCAGACGTATGCCTTGGTCTATTTTACCTAATTTATGCAATGCCCACTTAACTGGAATTGGGTTCGTGCTCAACTCCATAGATCGATAAAGCGGTTGGAACTTGGTGTTCATATCTCTAGCCGCCTGCTGTGCACCACTCAGAGCCAGGCTAACCATCTGTGAGTATGCCTGTGGCGCAACATTGTTTACCACCGATATAACACCGCTGGCACCAGCAATTATGCTTTCGATTGCGGTAAGATCATCACCACTGAGCAGATTTATATTCGAAGCAAACCTTCTCACTAATTCCGTCATTCTGCCAGCAGTTGAATTAGCCTCTTTAAAAGCTACAATATTCTCGAGCTGATACAGCTGCTCAAGAGAATCAGGGCTTAGGTCAACACCAGTTCGGGTCGGCACATTATAGAGCACTAGTGGTAAATCGCAGCTATCTGAGATAGCTCGAAAATGCGCCACCAAGCCGCTTTGCTGCGGGCGATTATAATAGGGTGTTACCAGCAATGCACCACTAGCACCCAATTTTATTGCCATTTGCACTTTTTTAATCGAAAAATCTGTAGATGGACCACCACAACCAGCCAGAATCGGACACCGTCCAGCGACATGATCCACAGATACCTCAATCAGTTTTCTATATTCAGGCTCGCCCAAAACTGCAGACTCGCCAGTAGTACCAGCAACCACTATGGCATCAGTTCCAGACTCAATTTGCCAGTCTAATAATTTCTTTAAAGCCTGCCAGTCAATTTCACCATCGAGTTTCATCGGTGTAACCAGGGCTACTATACTGCCTTTGAACATTGGGGAAACTCCAAGTATTTGATAGGCGCATCAGTTAAATATCTATAATGTGAGTCATGGTACTTGCGAGTAGAACGGCTGGCAAGTATGCTCAATACTAGAACTCTAAAAAGTATGAGAATAAATGATTGAAATCGGAACAATAGTAAAAGACATTTCCTTACCCACAACTGGTGAAACATTCTTGCTTTCTAACTTTCGCGGCAAATTTCTACTCCTATATTTCTACCCAAAGGATAACACCCCTGGCTGCACCCTTGAAGGTCAGGACTTCACAGCCTTATACCCTCAGTTTCAGGCTCAAGACTGCGAAATTATCGGTGTGTCTAGAGATAGCGTAAGGGTCCACGAGAACTTCCGCAAGAAACACCAATTCCCTTTTCATTTGTTAGCAGACACTGATGAAAAGCTCTGTAATGCATTTGCGGTAATTCAAGAAAAGAAACTTTACGGGCGTACGTATATGGGAATTGTACGTAGCACCTTCTTGATAAACCCGGAAGGAAAGATTGCGGCGATCTGGGATAAGGTAAAAGCCAAAGGTCACGCACAGATAGTTTTAGATAAATTGATAGAGCTTAATACTTAAATTATGGAGGAATAATGGTACACGGAAAACGCTTGTATGTGCTTGATACCAATGTATTAATGCACGACCCAACCGCCTTGTTTCGTTTCGAGGAACATGATGTTTTCATACCCATGATTGTGCTTGAAGAGCTAGATGCGGCCAAGAAAGGCCTCACCGAAGTCTCCCGCAATGTACGCCAGGTAAGCCGCTTTATTGGTGAGCTTATGGGGGATGATGCTGATCTAGCTGATGGACTCGAATTAAAAACACCCGAGGGTCTGAACCTTAAAATTGGGCATGGGCGTTTGTATTTCCAAACCGAAGCAAGCTCTCCGCATACCAGCCTTTTAGCTGAGCACTCGCTGGCTGATAATGAAATTTTATCCACAGCAGCCGCTTTGCAAGAGAAAGCAACTGACAAGCAAATAGTGGTGGTATCGAAGGATATAAACCTGCGCATCAAAGCTGCTGTTCTAGCTATTCCTGCCGAGGACTATTTTAATGATCGTGCTCTGGACGACCTAAGCCTGCTCTATAACGGTTTACGTCTAGAGGGCCTAGACTTTTGGGACCATCATGAGCCTGTAGAGTCTTGGACTGAGCAACAAGATACCTTTTACCGGCTTCCAGTGCAGCCAGAAGAGCTCTGGTATCCGCAACAGTGCCTAGCGCTTGAGGGTGAGGGGCAACTAGAAGCACTGGTAAGTAAAGCTGATGAGCAGCATGTTGAGTTGCGCTTAGCCAAGAATTTTCGTCAGGACAACCACTCAGTTTGGGGAATAACTGCCAGAAATCGTGAACAGAATTTTGCCTTGAACCTGTTAATGGATCCGGAAATAGACTTCGTTACCCTAATGGGTACTGCTGGCACTGGCAAAACCTTGCTGACCCTCGCGGCTGCTTTAACCCAGACTCTGGATGATAAAATTTACAGCGAGATAATAATGACCAGAGCCACCGTCTCTGTGGGCGAAGATATAGGTTTCTTGCCTGGGACTGAAGAGGAAAAAATGACCCCCTGGATGGGCGCACTTACCGACAATTTAGAAGTGCTAACCCAACCTGCCGGAGGCGATGACTGGGCGCGTGAGGCAACCAATGACTTACTCACCAAACGCATAAAAATTCGCTCACTAAACTTCATGCGAGGGCGAACCTTCTTAAATCGCTTTGTAATAATTGATGAAGCCCAGAACCTCACCCCAAAGCAAATGAAAACCCTGCTAACCAGAGCAGGACCTGGAACTAAAATGGTGTGCTTAGGTAATGTCGAGCAGATAGATACTCCATACCTGACTGAAACCACATCGGGTTTGACCTTCGCCGTTGACCGCTTCAAAAACTGGCAACACTCGGGCCACATCACCCTGAGAACTGGCGAGCGCTCTAGGCTAGCGCATTTTGCTTCGGAAAATTTTTAAGCTGGAGTTAGTCGCCGGTTGATGATACGTTATGCTGACTGTGTCGGCTAATGCACCTCACAAATGTGGTAACTGCAATCTGGATATTATCAGCCAGGATCTGGGGCAGGTGAGAACTCACGAGGCCAAGCACGCAAAATAGCATTAACCAGAGTGGCCAAAGGAATAGCAAAAAATATTCCCCAAAAACCCCACAAACCACCAAATACTAATATCGCCAAAATAATTGCCACCGGATGCAGGTTTACAACTTCGGAGAACAAAATCGGCACCAGAACATTACCGTCAAGCGCCTGAATAACGCCATAGGCAATGATTACCCAAGCAAAATCCCAGCCCCAACCAAATTGAAAGAAAGCCACCAAAGCTACTGGCAAAGTAACCACCGCTGCACCAATGTATGGAATCAAAACAGAGAAGCCGACTACCGTTGCCAGCAAGGCGGCATACTGCAGACCTAGCAGCAGGAAAGTAATATAACTAACCAAACCTACCAGCAGAATTTCCAGCGTCTTACCGCGTACATAGTTACCAATCTGACCATCTACTTCACTCCAAACTGAGGAAACCAGATTACGATTACCAGGCAGGTAAGATCTTATCCAGGCCATAATCAAACTGCGATCTTTAAGCATGAAAAAGACCAGTATTGGCACTAACACCAGGAATATCAATAAACTAACCAGGCCCATTACCGAAGACAAAGACCAAGCGAGAATGGTTTGACCAGTACCCGCAAATTCAGCCCCAAGACTGGCTACCATTTCATTTAGTTGTCCCTTGGTAATATACTCAGGATATAGCTCAGGTAGGCGTTGCAAGAGCACCTGCCCTTCTGAAATATAACTTGGGAGCTGTTGCAGCAACTGCGAAAGCTGCTTGGTTAATAATGGTAACAGGCCAAAGAGCATGAACACCAATAGAGTTACAAAAACAAGAAACACAAGGCAAACTGAAAGTAGTCGCGGCAGGCCCAGAACATTTAGCCTTGTGACCAATCCATTTAAGAGATATGCAATCACAACTGCCGCAATTGCGGGAGCTAGCATTTTGCCAAAAAAATAGAAAAACAGAACACCAACAACCAGAAAAGATATAAGAATAATAACTTCAGGGTTTGAAAAGTTCCGCTGAAACCAACGCGAAATTTGATTCATCAGGATACTTCCAGGATCGTAATAAATAAGATTAACACTAGTTTATATTATTCAGCTACCACTGGACAGAAATTCAATTTGCGCAAAAATAATAAAATTAGCGCTGACAACGCTATTTAAGGAGTTTAGAAGCTCATCACCCAAAGTGCTTCTAACTCAACAGCGGGATCTAGATTTTTAGGCACTACCCCTAATACACTGCCGCCAAAAACATACTCTGGAGGGGCGTAAGCAGCACGCAGATTGATGATACTGCTGCGACTTGTTTGAGTTGAGAAACCAAATTGCATCACATTTCTAGCAGAGTCGCTTCTCAATGCCCGATCTAATACTGAAGAAGTTGGAGATGGCTGCTGACGTGTGGATAAGTCTACCCACCATTCAGTCAAGCTGCTGGTATCTTTCCAGCGCCAACCGATTGAGTACACGGTTAAATTTTCCCAACTAAACTGCGGACTATTAGAATCACCTAATAGCGAGATAAATCTTTCAGGCAAATACTGAGTAGGTGCTGCTTGCAGGCTACTATAAAGCACATGCTCGATACCAGCTGTAAACCAGTTATTAGCACCAGCTGCTATTGTAATTCCCACTTGAGCTCTGGCTGGAATATCCAGGTCACCAGGATCTGAGTAAACACCGCGATAATTATCAAAGGTATCCATATCGATGCGGGACTGGAATCCGGCGCTGAAACCCATACGCTCGGTAAGTTCGCTTTCAACTCCCATCCATACACCCGCACCATAAGAAGACTCCTGGAATGGTGAGGACTGCCAATTGCCGCCGCTATCGCCAAATGCTTGGTCGTAGTCGCTACTGTTGTAAATACCCAGTGCCGAGGTACCAAACCTCTGATGCGCCATAAGTGCTGAAACAGCAATTACGCTTTTGTCATTAACTTGATGCACAAAGCCTTGAGAAACCAACTCCCTACTCAAGCCAAGCCCGTTATTGGGTAACATTGGATTATTCGCTTCCAGACCGAAATTATGTGTCAGCGGGCTTTTTAAAGTGGATCGATATGAAAAAGTTAGTATCATCTCGCTTTTATCATTATCGAGTAACTGCTGGGCAAAACCTGGCAACATTTTTGCAGCATCATCTGCAAACCAGGTAATTTCTGCTTGTCGGGTTTGATCGATGACTGCTAACTGGGGAGTCAGCTCCTGGATTAAGTATTCTTCCCAAGGGCCAAGCTCCATACCCAACAAATAAAATGAGCTTAAACTTTGACCACCCATAGCTACAGCAACTGGAGCTGCTGCTCCTGTGACAGGAAGCAATAGACCAGCAGTTAAGCCAAG
>CAZEFU010000015.1:6625-14328 GCA_964511515.1 uncultured Wenzhouxiangellaceae bacterium | reverse complement strand
ATCGCCGTTCCACCAATAACTGGGGCATGAAGTTGAGCAACAGGCACATAAGATACACTCATACAGGCCGTCGATCTGCTTCCTATCCTCTACAGACTGTAAACGTTCTTCATCTGGTGGCGCTGCACTTTGCGTGCGCATCCACGGTTTTATGGAAGCATATTGGGCATAAAAATGGGTCATATCCGGAACCAGATCTTTAACCACCGACATATGCGGTAGTGGGTAGATCTTGATATCCCCTGGCAGGTCGCTAATAGCCCGGGTACAGGCCAGAGTATTGGTGCCGTTTATGTTCATGGCACAGCTACCGCAAATTCCCTCACGGCATGAGCGCCTGAAGGTCAGGCTTGGATCAATTTCATTTTTAATCTTAATAATGGCATCGAGTACCATTGGGCCACACTGATCTAGATCGATATCAAAAGTATCTAATCTGGGAATTTCACCACTATCAGGATCCCAGCGATAGACCTGTACTGTTTTAATTCTTTGCGCATCATTAGCAGCAGGAAAATGCTTGCCCTTGGTAACGCGGGAATTCTTGGGGAGATTAAGTTCTGCCATTATTCTTCCTTAGTACACTCTAGGCTTGGGCGGGATAACTTCCACATCATCGGTAAGTGTATATAAATGCACCGGGCGATATTGAATCTCTACATTGCCATCCGCATCTACACTCATTAATGAATGCTTCATCCAGTTTTCATCATCCCTATCCGGATAATCTTCGTGGGCATGGGCGCCGCGGCTTTCTTTGCGATTAGCAGCTCCATACATGGTAGTAATTGCATTACCCAGTAAATTACGTAGCTCCAGGGTTTCTACCAAATCTGAATTCCACACCATGGAGCGGTCACTAACCTTGATATCTTTAAAAGAATCCCAGATATCGCTGATTTCCTGGCAGCCTTGGGTGAGCACTTCTTCGGTACGAAACACTGCAGCATTAGTTTGCATGGTCTTTTGCATGGCTAGACGGACATCGGCGGTAGATTTAGACCCATCTGCATTACGTAAGCTGTCGAAATCAGCCAATAGAGCATCAAGCTTGCTTTGGTCGGTATCTGAATGCTTAGTATTTGGCTTGATAATTTCACCACAGCGATGCGCCACGGCACGGCCAAAGACAATAATATCGAGCAGCGAGTTTGAGCCCAGGCGATTTGCCCCGTGCACTGATACACAAGCAGCCTCACCTATTGCAAACAAGCCCGGCACTACGGCATCAGGATCGCCATCTTGCAGATGCACAACCTCGCCATGATAATTGGTTGGAATACCACCCATATTATAGTGACAGGTTGGTAACACAGGAATTGGCTCTTTGGTAACATCAACGCCAGCAAAAATTTGTGCAGACTCGGCTATTCCGGGTAGGCGATTGTTGATTACATCAGCGCCAAGATGCTGCAGATTTAGATGGATATGATCTTTTTCTGGACCAACTCCCCGGCCTTCTCTAATTTCCATAGTCATGGCTCGGCTCACTACATCACGCGAGGCCAGGTCTTTGGCATTGGGAGCGTAGCGTTCCATAAAACGCTCACCTTCAGAATTAGTCAGGAAACCACCCTCACCGCGTACTCCTTCAGTGATTAAGGGGCCAGCACCGTAGATTCCGGTAGGATGAAACTGAATAAACTCCATATCTTGCATTGGCAAACCAGCCCGTAAGACCATGCCAGCGCCATCGCCAGTACAGGTATGTGCAGAAGTACAAGAAAAATAAGTGCGGCCATAGCCACCAGTGGCTAGAATCACAGCATGGGCACGGAACAAATGTAAAGTGCCTTCAGAAAGATCCCATGCAAGTACACCTTTGCAGTTGCCTTCATCGTCCATCAATAGATCTAGGGCAAAGTATTCAATAAAGAATTCTGCATCATGTTTTAAAGCTTGCTGGTACAGGGTATGCAAAATTGCGTGACCGGTACGATCAGCTGCGGCGCAAGTTCGCTGCGCAGTGCCTTCACCATAATGTGTAGTCATACCACCAAATGGGCGTTGGTAAATTTTACCTTCTTCGGTGCGCGAAAACGGCACGCCGAAATGTTCCAGTTCAATTACTGAAGGAACAGCCTCGCGGCACATATATTCAATTGCATCCTGATCACCGAGCCAGTCGGAACCCTTGACGGTATCGTACATATGCCAGCGCCAGTCATCCTCGCCCATATTGCCAAGTGATGCCGACATACCGCCTTGAGCTGCAACGGTGTGGCTGCGGGTTGGAAAGACTTTGGTCAGGGCTGCGGTTTTAAGACCAGTAGCCGCCAAGCCCATGGTGGCACGCAGACCAGCGCCACCAGCGCCAACTACAACCACATCATATTTATGTTCTATTACTTTATAGGTGTTTGCCATTGTTATTTTCTATCCCTGTAAGGCCAGGCGGATAATTGCCAGCAGCGCGGTTATGGTGCCGGCCAGTGCAAATAATTTCACTAACAACTGAAGAATAGTTTCCAGTGGTTGCGAGTGAACATAATCTTCAATTACTACTTGTAAGCCACTTTGAACATGCCGAAATAGCGTTATCACTAAGGCAATTGCCAAAACACTATTCAACCACTGGCTAAAATAGACTTGGATGACTTGATACGGTTGCCCAACAATGGCAATCACGGTGTATAGCAGCCAGATTACCAAGGGGATCAATAACAAGGCAGTTAGCCGCTGAAACCACCAATGTTCAGTACCAGACTTGGCACTACCGTGACCACGCGCATTTGCTAAAGGGTTACGCATATTCATAACACGCCCCCTTTTATTAGAATGGTTAGTACGGCAGCGGTACTGCTTGCCAGCAAGACTAAAATTGCAGACAAGTTTGCTTGTTTGATTTCCAGCATTTTGCCGGTATCCCAGATTAAATGACGAATCCCATTGAAGAAATGGTAATAGATTGCGAAACAGAGTAAGCCCAGAAGGATTTTGCCGGGTAATGATGTTAGTAGAGTTATTGCTTCAGAGTATGCAACTGGTCCCTGGCTTAGTGCTAGCAGCCAGTAAACTATAAGGCTAGCTCCAAACAGAGAAAGGTATACCCCGCTGGCACGGTGGGCAATGGAAAGCATTGAGCTTAACTGGGGTTTATAGTAAGGCCCAATCATAAAAGGCGAAATGGGTCTTGCTGGCCGTTTATTCTGGTTTTTCTCTGTCATGCTCAATTTCCCTAGAAGTCGCTGCACCGACCATTTTTTTCCCAATCACCAAAGCGAGTGGGCTCGGGGCCTTTCTGCCCGCCAATTTCTTTTGGTCTCAAATTTTTGTCTTTAGCTACCGACTTAGTATTTAACTTATTCGGGCTCACGGTTTCTGCTTGAGAGCTTTGTTTGGACATAATTATTTTGAATTTAAATTCCCTGCCTGATTATATCGTTAAATCAACTACAGGTGGCAGGCATATCGGCTAATTTTCCACGATTTTAAGTATAGACTTACCTTTAGGCTGCTGAGGGATTATTATGCATTTATGCAGAACCAGAATTATTGCCAGCTTACTCACTTATCGTGCCTACAATTATCCGGCGTTGATGCCAGAGCATTTTTACATTCGCAGTTGACTGTTGATGTGCTCGCGCTAAGCCACGGCGAAAGCCGCCTTGCTGCTTATTGTGACCCGAAAGGTCGGGTATTAAGCAGCCTAGTGTTGGCATGTTTATCTGATGACTTTTACTTAGTGTTACCAAAGGTATTGGTAGACATAGTTCAAGAAACACTGCAACGCTATAGAATGCGGGCAAAAGTGGAAATCACCCCGACCCAGGAACTACAGTTATTGGGCAGTTTTATGGCTGACTCAGATGCAGAGCTGCAATGGCCGCACCCACTAGATTCGCAGCGTTCCTTTATTCTCGCAGATACCAATACGCATAGCTCAGGCGAGCTTGGTAAGTGGGAATTGGCTGATATTGAAAGCGGAATGGTTTGGCTGGATAAGCACAGTAGCTTGCAACAACTACCGCAATCGCTAGGATTGGTAGACAACGGTGCGGTTGATTTCGATAAGGGTTGTTATCCCGGCCAAGAGATTGTTGCCAGATTGAAATATCTGGGTAAGTCAAAATTAAGCCTATATAAGATTACTGCAAAGCTGCTTGCAAGTAATGATCTTGCTGCCGTTACAATTCGTACTGGTGAAGGAATCAAGCAAGGGCAGTTATTAAACTTTCAACTTAACGCAGGTAATGTAACTGCCCTAGCTGTGATTCGAGATAGTTCAGTAAGTGTTAAAAATGAGCTTTTTCTGCACTCTGAGCATGGAGTGGTTCTCAGCCAAAGTTTGAAAATATCGTTCTAAGCTTCGCCTTTGCCTAATTTTAAGTTAGTATGTTTTAGTATAAGTCACCCAGGGAGGGGCAGATATGTCCAAAATTACATCAAAAACTAATAAGAACACTATTTCACAAGGCTTTATCGCAGTAATTGTCGCAATATTGAGTCTTGGCTCAACCGCACAAGCGGCTGAATTAACCTTGTTGGTTCAGCCTTCACACCCTGTGGAGATATCCAAACAGGTTTACCAACCGTTAATTGATTATTTAAACGCGGTGAGTGGCAATACGGTAACTTTAAAATCGCCGCGCGATTTCCAACAGCACTGGTTAAATCTTCGCAACGGTGAAACCCCGGATTTAGTGCTTGAAGATGCGCCGATAACTGACTATCGTATCCAGAAGCAAGGTTATACCCCCTTGGTTCGGGTCAAAGAAGATCTGACCTTCTCAATCCTTACCAGTGGTGCCTACGCAGATGATCCCCTAGAAGAATTTGTTGGTAAAACTATTTCGACTCTAGCAGCGCCGAGCTTGGGGTATTTGGTTTTATTACAAGCGTTCCCAAATCCATTTGGGCAACCCAATATTTCTTCTAACTCTTCTACTTGGTTAGATGGCTTAGAAATTATTTTCAGCATGGATGCAGATGCGGCGGTATCGCCAGTATGGTTAGTAGAACGTTATCAAAATCTTTATCCGATTTATACTTCTGAGGTATTTCCTGGCTTAACTCTTTCTGCTTCAAGTTCAGTTAGTGATGAAGTTAAAGCTCAATTAGTAAGTGCAATGTTGTTATTGAATGAAGATGAAAACCACTATGCAGCTCTTACTGAGCTTAATGCAACTGAAATGGTTGAAGCTAAGGCTGAAGACTATGTTGGCTTTAGCAATATGCTAAACCAGATATATGGTGGTCGTTAATTATTTATTTGTAGTTCTGGCGTGAGTTCTCACGCCAGATTTGGTAATTGAGAGTCTAAAAACCAAGAAGAAAAGTTACGTTCTAATTAGCTGTTTTCTGCCACAATATAAGCTATCCAACCTGCATCGGCATCGCCTTCTGTCGCAGCTTCGTAGACACCATTGCCCTCTTCTTCGTCATCTTCATCGGTGCCTTCCCAATACACAGTTGCAGTGGTGAATCCAGCTTCCAGTAAAATTTCTTGAATTTCTGGTAGTGTCCATAAACGCCAGTGGTAACTGAAAGCTTTCTCAATTCTGGAGCCATCATCAAATTCAAAATGGATATGGCAATCCATTTCTGAATTAATCGGATTAAACTTGGCTTGATCCCAAATATAGGTAAAACCTTCACACTCCCTGGGTTCTTCCAGTTCCATTGGTGCTTCATAGCCGCCATATGAATCAAGAATCAGCAGACCATCTTGCTTTAATCCTTTTCTGGCACTGGTGAAGTATTCACGCAAGCTAGCTCTTGTTAGAAACAGGTAGTAACTGAAATTCATTGCCAGAGTGATATCAACCGGCTCAATATCGGCATCGAGAACATTCTGCTGCAGTAAGCTCAGGCGTTGTTGCTGCTCCTGATTTAAGGCAGCAAGGTTGTGTTGCCTGCCCCACTCTAAAACACCAGCATCCATATCTACACCGGTTGCAGTATGTTGCGCACCTCGGCGAATCCATTCGCAAGCTGTATTGGCAGTACCGCAGAAATCCTCGCGTAATGAAATGGCTTTGCGTTTACGTAATTGCTTCCAAGTTGAGATAACGAAGTCAATTTCCGCTTCAACTTCCTGTACTGAGTTCTGGTAAAGAATATGGCGGTCAGCAAGTTCTGCTTGTGTTTTGCTCTTCATGAGATGACTCATCCGTGCTCTCGCATAGTTGGCAAGGCAAGACGGATGTAGGCAACCATTGACCAAATAGTTAGAACTGCTGCTGTATATAGCAGCCATTCACCAATTAATGCTACCGGTATGTTCCACAGCGGTTCGCGGTATAACAAAAATCCTATAGCTAACATTTGCATTACAGTTTTTAGTTTACCGATAAAGGTAACTTTCACTTTTGAGCTTTCGCCCATCAATGCTAGCCATTCGCGCAGTGCTGAAATTGAAATTTCTCGGCCAATAATAATTGCAGCAGATATAGCAAAGGCGATACTGCTGGCGGTGTAGTCACGGCTATGTAATTGGGTAAGTAGTACCAGAGATGTAGCAACCATTAATTTATCTGCAACTGGGTCTAGAAAAGCCCCGAAGCGACTGGTTGAGTTCATTGCCCTGGCAAGGTAACCATCGAGCCAGTCGGTAAGGCCTGCCAGTGAAAATACAATTACACAAGCAAGGTTTGACCAAGGGTATGGAAGGTAAAAGAACAACACCAGTACCGGGATCAGTAGAATCCGCAATAAAGTGATCATAGTAGGTATGGTGAGTGTCACAATTAATCCTCTGTCTTATATATATCTGAAACGTATTATCGCAGACAATCGCTCACGCTAATAGCTATTACAGATAATCATCTACTTACTGTCTGAATGATGCGTATATTTGCTCGGCTAATTTCTTGCTGATTCCTTCTGCTCTGCGTAATTCATCCACACTGGCATCACGTACGCCCTGTAGTCCTCCGAAAAATTGCAGTAGTGTGCGCCTACGGCCTGCACCTATACCGGAAATATCTTCTAGTTGAGAGCGCTGCATGGTTTTCTTGCGCCTGGCACGATGTCCTGCAATGGCAAAACGATGAGCCTCATCTCGAATTTGTTGAAGCAAATGCCCAGCAACAGAATCTGCATTTGGTCTTAGTACTGCATTGCGCCAACCAAGAAACCATTCCTCATGGCCGGACCTGCGACCTTGTCCTTTAGCAATGCCGATAATAGGAATACCGGTCAAGCCAAGCTCGATCATTACTTCTTGTGCTTGTTTGAGTTGGCCTTTGCCACCATCAACAACAATTAGATCCGGTAGCACCGCATCCTCTTTTACAAGCCTTGTGTAGCGCCTATCCAGAACTTGGCGCATAGCTGCATAATCATCACCGGGTGTGATATTTTTGAGGTTAAACCTTCGGTATTGACCATTTAACGGCCCAGTGCGATCGAAAACCACACATGAACCAACTGTTCGGGTACCGCTGGTGTGGCTAATATCGAAGCACTCTATACGCTCTGGCGGTGCATCGAACTTTAACAATTTGGCAAGCTCATTAAACTTATTTTCAATACTTGCCTTGCTTAGCTGCTGCATAGCCAGAGCGTTGCGTGCACTCGCTACTGTCATGGCTAACAGTTTGGCTCTTAGCGTCCTTGGGCGGCTAATAATGCGTACTTTACGGCCCGCTGTGGCAGATAAGGTTTGACTGAATAGATCAAGGTCTTCAGGCGCATCGGATAAGAGCAGCACTGGTGGGGCAGTTTTGTTAGCAAAATACTGTCCCAAAAATGCAGCCATT
>CAZEFU010000015.1:0-6615 GCA_964511515.1 uncultured Wenzhouxiangellaceae bacterium | reverse complement strand
CGCAGGGCTAGCCCCTGCCGTGCCGCTTGGGAAAAAAGTACGGCTGCCGATATTGCGACCACCGCGAATACTCATCAGAGAAACTGCTGCAACCCCTCCACTACCTGCATAAGCAATACAGTCGGTATCATCTGTGCTGGCAATATATTGCTTTGCCTGTATTGCTCTGAGATTGGCAACTTGATCGCGATAGTGGGCGGCCTTTTCGAATTCTTGCTTAGCTGCCAGTTCTTGCATGCGCTTTACTAGTCTGCCGATTACTCGCTCATTCCGGCCTTCAAGGAAGTTAATCGCATCTTCTACATCAGCACGGTAATCTGGAATGCTAATTAAGTTTACGCAAGGGGCTGAGCAGCGTTTAATTTGATGTTGTAAACATGGTCTGGAGCGATGTGAAAAAACACTGTCTTCGCAATTTCTAATCTGAAAAATACGCTGGATAAGGTTAATGCTTTCACGTACTGATGTAGCACTGGGAAAAGGCCCGAAATAACGGCCTTCAACAGCTTTACCACCGCGATGGAAGGCTACTCTTGGGTAATCATCTTTACTCGACAGGAAAACATAGGGGTAACTCTTATCATCTTTAAGTAAAACATTGTAGCGTGGCTGATGCGCCTTGATGCGTTGGTTTTCCAGTAATAAAGCTTCGGCCTCAGTTCTGGTGATGGCAATATCAATGCTGGTGATTTGCGCAATCATTCTGCTGATTCGGGAGTTCTTTGGGCGCGCATCAAAGTAGGATGAAACCCGTTTTTTTAACTGTGCTGACTTGCCGATATAAAGCGGCACGCCATTTTGGTCGAGCATTGTATAAATACCGGGTACATTCCCCAGTTTGCTGGCGAAGTCTTTGCCATCAAAGCCGTTATCTACGGGCTCATCTGGTTTCTTCTCGTCAGTCATGATCAATGAGCGTATCAAGCAAGTTAGCGCAGGCTGTATCCAGGAGTTGAGCTACTTCGCGAAAATCAGAATAGTCGCCATACCAAGGGTCAGGTACATCAACGAAATCAACTGTATTAATTTGTGCTGAAAGCAATGCTATGCGGGTATTTGTAGAGCAGTTTTCAGCCTGAGCCTGTAGTTCGGCTAGATTATTGCGATCCATAGCAATTATCCAATCAAAGGAATGGAAGTCACTAGCCGTTACTTGCTTGGCCTTTTGCCGGGAAATATCAACTTGATACTCAGCAGCGACTCTAATCGCACGAGAATCTGGTGGCTTGCCGACATGCCAGTTGCCAGTGCCAGCAGAGTCAATATTGAACTGTTTTTCAAGCTTGCGTTGCTGGCAATGATGCCGGAAGAATCCTTCCGCTAACGGCGATCTGCAAATATTTCCAAGGCAAACAAATAATATATTATTCATATAGATACAGTGGTAATCTATAAGTTAGATAAAATTGTGTTTACGCGGGCCAGGTCTTCCTTTGAGTCAACTCCTGCTGGTATCGATTGTACAGCTTTAGCCAGCACGATTGATTGCCCATTTGCGAGCCAGCGTAGTTGCTCGAGTTTTTCCTGAATCTCCAATGGCTGTTCTGCTAACTTAACCAATCGTTGTAATTCATGGTTTTTGTATGCATATAGACCCAAATGGCGTTTGGCAGTAACTACACCGCCAGCCGGAATCGGGCTGCGACTGAAATACAGCGCCCTTTCCTGCGCATCACAGACCACTTTTACAGCATTAGGGTCGTTAAATTCATCAATATCTGTAATTGGCCAATATAAGCTGGCAATTTCAGCATCAGGGTTGTTCTGGAGTAGGTTTGCTACTTGATCCAGGCAGGTGGATGGCATCAGTGGCTCATCACCCTGTAAATTTACGATTAGGCTGTCATCAGACCACCCAAGAATACGACAACACTCAGCAATTCTCTCGCTGCCACTAAGATGGGTGTCTGCAGTCATTACAACTTGTGCACCAAACTCTGTTGCTGCTGATTCAATGCGTGAGTCATCAGTAGCAATCGCTACTTCGCTGGCAGCTGATGCAGTTGCCGCCAGATACACCCATTCCAGCATGGTTTTACCAGCCAGTATTGCCAGCGGCTTGCCGGGTAAGCGAGTTGAGGCATAACGAGCTGGTATTACAATTTTATAACTCATACAAAACCCTAAGAGTACTTTCTAGACTTGGTAACTGTATAGTAACAATTATTCTCATTTGCTGGTTAGTAAACCCTACTTGTTGGATTATTTCAATATTACGCAAATCTAGCTTTCTGTGAATTTCCAAAAGTTTTAAACCCCAGGCTTTATTTCCAGGTGAAAACCCATTGCTTTAAGTGTTCGAGCTACAGTTTTAAATTGAGTATTACTTGAAGTCAAACTAAATGCTTTGTATAAACCATTGCGTTCAAGACCGGATTTTTTAGCAATTTTTGTCATGCCTTTGGCTTTAGCAACATCACCTAGTGCCGCAAAAAAATATTGTTCACCCTCTTCTGCACATGCGGTTAAATAACCAGCGATTGCTTCTGGGGAATCAAGATAATCTGTTACTTCAAATTTTGTTAATTCTTCCATAATATTTACTCCATATTTACCCAAGCTTCTCTGGCTTTTTTCCTTGCCACGTTTTTAACACGCTTCAGGTCTCGTTTGAACTGGCCGGAGGACTCAATCAGCCGCATTTATATATTGAGTTGGTCGAATAAATTGCTGATACTTTCTGCCTGGTGGATATCTTCACCACTCTCACTTTTTGACAAAGTTTGAGTAGTCAATTTGTTGGGTATTTTCACTTCAAAAGGCAGGCCTTGGTTTAACTCTATCTGTCGGTAAAAAAGGCGTACGGCTTCGGATGGGCTGAGACCGATCATTTTAAGAATATCTTCAGCCCCAGCTTTAAGTCCAGCATCAATTCGTGTGTGTATGACTGTTGTTTTCATGACGGCAGCGTATCACATATGTGATACATATATCTGCGGCTCTACAGCAAGAGTCATTAATGAATACCACTAATCGGGTTGATAGGCAGTTCAAATAGACCGGAGTGGATCGGCGGACAGCCATATTGTAACTCTGACTAAGAAACGCGAAAAGCTGACGCTAGAACCGGCTCATCACATGTAAGTTTTATAACAAAGGGCGTTTATCTCTCTTATACTCGTGTTCTATCACCATTATGGGGCAGTTTCAATGTTTAGACATTTTCATAAGCAAAGGGCCATAGCGCCTCTTGGGATTTTGTTTCTTATAACATTTTGTTTTGGGAGCGTGGCTCAAGCAACGAATCTTGTTAACCCCGGATTCGAAAATGGCACGATTTCTGTGTACGGATGGAAAGTAGACGGATCTGGTTACGAAATCCGAGTGGATGGAAACATCTCTACAGAAGGTAATTCGAGTCTTCGGGTCGAAGGCGGCGCCAATTCCCGCGGACTGATGTTTCAGCAAATAGTAGATGGAAGCAGCCTGCGAGAATCACCAATGAAGCTCAGGGCTGCGATTCGAACCGAGGACATCGCCGTATCCGCCACAGCTTTCGTGATTGTCTACTCAGAAGAACAAACTAAACTTTATACTTACGACATGCGTGACCGTGTTATCAAAGGAACCGAGTCGTTCAGTTATTACGAGATAGAGATACCCCCTATTAAGGAAGCAAGCACGATAGCGGTTGGTGGTATCGTGATTGGCTCAGGAACTGCGTGGTTTGATGACTTTCATCTCAAAACAATAGCAAATCATGGGGGTGTTTCAGAGGAAGCCGCTGAGTACCTGGAAATAGCTCTTAACCTAATTCACACGAGAGCAATTGGTTCGGGTGAAGTTAACTGGGACTCGGTTGTTAGTGCTGCGTACAAGGCTGCGGCAGGAGCACATAAGCCAGCAGATACTCATACTGCAATCAGATTGGCCTTGTCAATGCTGCCAAATTCTAATCATATGTCATTAATCGTTCCCGCAGAGGAGAGAGATGGTGTTAACCGGACGAAAGGCTCTGAAAGTCTCGACATTTCAAACCTGTCGCACAATATCGTTAACCTTGGTGGAATAGGATATTTTAGGCTGCCTTCATTTAAAGGCGTTGCTACCAGCAAAGAAGCCACAGCATTCATCGACACTAATTTGGCTAATATTGAGTCGGTCAAGGATTCTGTATCTTGTGGCTGGATCATAGATTTAACAGGGAATTCTGGTGGTAATATGTGGGTGCAGCTTGCTGCAGTATCAGCTTTCATGACTGATGGAATTGTGGGTATGGCGGTAGACCGTCGCGGAAACAGTGCACCATGGATCATAGAGGGAAACGCTGCTTTGACTATTGGCGACGGAGGAGAGCGAGTTAGTCGTGCCGCACCTTCAAAGAATGAGAAAAAACCTATTAAGGTGACCGGTAGGGTCGTTGTAATGATTGATGATTTTACCGCAAGTGCTGCTGAAGCGGTTGCATTGGCACTCCGTGACGAGTCGGCAACAACATTGATTGGATCAGAGTCACGCGGTTTAACCACTGCTAATATTTCATTCCCTTTAACAGATGGTGCCTTCTTGGTTCTTAGTGTCGCAGACATGGCGACTAGAACCGGAATACCTGTCGTGACTCCAATTACACCGGAAATCATTACCAAGAGCGATACAAAGCAGGCCGCATTGCGCCTGTTGCACGCATTGTGTGATGCAAAAAGTTGATATTTAACCGACCTCAGCACTTTGCTACGCGGCTAGGCATTAAACAAATTGCATCTAGTGTCTTACGCCGTCGTGGGCAGTTAACGTAGATATAAACTCATCCAGGGTTTCGGCAGCCCTCAATCAGTTTATAAATATCCGTAAGCAAGTTATCTTCTGGGGTAAGTTCAGTACGTATATTTAAAACCCAGGTATTATCTAAATCTAGTGATTTACATTTAATCGCATCTTTGGCCGTCATAATTATTGGCAGTCCATTCATGCTTTTGAAGTCTTCACTGGTATAGCGGTGGTGATCTGGGAATATATGTGGGGTAAGTTTTATACCGAGTTGTTCAAGTGAGTTAAAAAAGCGGTCTGGATTTCCAATGGCAGCTACTGCGTTTACTTTGCGACCTTTCCAGTCCTCAAGGATGGATGTTGTAGCCTGTTGGTTTAAGGGCTGAATGTTGTGAGCCACCAGTTGCATAGCAGTAATTGACGGTGTCCTAACTTTTAGCTGGGATTGTAGCCAACTATTAAATGACGCCATTTGCTCAGCATCACCATTGAGAACTATATGATTAACACTACCAAGCCTGCTTAGCGGCTGTCGTAGTGGCCCAGCCGGGAGCAAGTGCCCGTTACCAAACAGGCGCTGACCATCTATGACACAAATCTCCATGTCACGTGGAAGTTGGGTATTTTGTAGCCCATCGTCGGCAATAATAATATCTACTTCTGCAGCATCAAACTGCTTGGCAGCATTGAGTCTATCGCTATCAACCAGCACTGGTACGCCGGTTTGCTGTTTGATTAGTAAAGCTTCGTCACCAGTCGCTGAGCTATCGTCATTAGCTGCTACTACATGCAAACCTTTGCTTTTGCGCCCATAGCCACGACTAATTACTGCAGGCTTAAATCCGGCTTCAAGTAACTGCTGGCAAAGAGAGATAACTAATGGGGTTTTACCGGTACCGCCTACACTAATATTTCCAACCACAACTATTGGAATCTTGATGGATTGATTCTTGCCAGGTTTAGACCTGCTACTGAAGTAGCCATAAAGAGGCTCAATAGCACGCAAATACCAAGGAGGCCTTGCTTGCTGATACCAGACAGAATTAATCCACTTATCAAGTGACGCGCGCATTACTTGTTACTAGGCCGCATATTTCACCAAGGATCGGACAAACTGTAATTGCGCATAAATACTTACAATAATCCCATAGCCTGAAACATACGAAAGACTGATCATGTTACGGTCCGCCTGGTGAAGTATGCGGGCTCGCTTGCTGCCGTTGATAAAAGTCGAAATAGAGGCCATCTAGCTTGATCAACTCCGCATGACTGCCCTGCTCGGCTATCTGACCTTCGCTGAGCACGATAATTTGATCGGCGTGTTCTATAGTGCTCAAGCGATGTGCAATTATTAGAGTTGTGCGGTTGCGAATAAGTTCTTGCAGGGCTGCCTGAATTACCTGCTCTGAACGGCTATCGAGAGCAGAAGTGGCTTCATCCAAAATTAGTACAGGTGCATCTTTCAGCAGTGCTCTGGCAATGGCTATTCTTTGTCTTTGGCCACCAGAAAGACTGGCACCGTTGGGGCCAACGCGGGTATCAAAGCCATCTGCCATGCGTTCAATAAACTCAACTGCATTTGCAGCTGTTGCAGCCTTAATAATATCTTCGCGACTGGCACCAGATAACTCACCATAGGCAATATTATTGGCGACTGTGTCATCAAACAAAATCACATCTTGTGAAACTAGAGATATATTCTTGCGTAGTTCAGTTAGGCTGAAATCGGCAATATCGTGCCCGTCGAGCAGTATTTTGCCGCGTGATTGATTGAAAAATCTTGGTACCAAATTAGCCAGAGTTGACTTGCCACTACCAGAGTGTCCAACCAGTGCTGTAACTGTACCCGCGGGTATAGTTAGGGATATATTTTTTAATGCTGGCTCATCACCAGAATATGAGAAACTG
>CAZEFU010000014.1:0-14658 GCA_964511515.1 uncultured Wenzhouxiangellaceae bacterium | reverse complement strand
AACTTTTCGAAAGGACGGAAACACCGGAGTATTCCCGGAAAAAATATACGGTAGCACAAACGAGGATTTGTAAAACCCGAATTATTTAACTTGGTTTTGAATTCTTTGCCCTGAATTAATATCGCATTTTCATCATAACGGCAGGCTTTTACTGCCCGTGTGGTCAGCGGATTATACGGGTTATGTTCAAAGCTGATAAATATGCCTCCCGGGGCGAGTATACGATAAAGTTCTGCTAGTATGCGTGGGTGGTCTTGTGGTGGGATATGGTGAAAGACACAAGCACTGAAAACCAAATTGATACTATTATTTTCGAAGGGCAGTCTATTGCCATCAAAATGGATATAGTTGGCCATATCTGGGAATCGATGTTCGGCAATGCTGAGGCTTTTTTTGGAAACATCTACGCATTCCAAGCGGCAAGATGGTAGGTACTGTCTTAACCACGGAATAGATGTGCCAACACCTGACCCAAAATCAAGCACCCGAAGATTTTCCGGCATCCCCATTTTATTGACTAAGCGGGCGGTATCGATAATTTTGTATTCAGCGAAAAACGCACTGTTTTCACCAGAGGCCCCCAAAACCTGTTCTGACAGGGTTTTGTATTCCTGGGCAAACTTGTCAAATTCCGCCTCATCCATGAGCAACTAAACTCCTGGTTTCAAATGCTGTTTGAGCGCCAAGTAGTTGGCGGTGTACCTTGGCAATGCCTGATATAAGCGGCAATGCTTGCCAGTCAGTAGGTAAAGCCCTTGGATTTAAGGTGATACTGCCAGTGTTGGCTGAAAGGTCTGGGCGAAACTGCAAGTATATTTTCCTTTGGATGCGCCTTTCAATGAGTTGGCGTATCTCGAAAATAGATGCCGGTCGGGCTGTACCCAAAAAATATACCCCGGTCTTTTCCGATATTAGAGGGGCAAGAACCTGTTTGCTGATGATGCGACCGATATCCTCAGTATAAACATAATCCCGGAGTGTGTGCAGGTGTCCATAAATGGTGCTGACTTTATTTCTTATTCCATTGCTGATAAGTGTTGGAATCAAACCCATCCGTTGACCGGGGCCCGGGTAACCATAAACTGATGTTGGACGATAAATATGTTTTTCCTGAAGCCAGGAGCTATCGAGTAATAGTTTTTCCTGGGCCAGCTTTAACTCTCCATAAGGGCGCATTGGTCGCGGTATGGAGTTTGAGTTAATGGATTGCTGGTTTTCAAATAAACCACCGGTAGAACTGCTTAGGTGGAAACTAAACTGTGCATTCGGGTGGTGGCTGTGAAGCAATTTATTCCACTTGAGCACTTGCTTGAAGTTCTCAATTTCTTGAGTGATATCGCTGGCCCCAAAGCCGGCCTGTCCGGCGCACCATATGGTACTGAGGCGTGAAATCGTTGAAGCTTTGCCGATTTCATGGATAAACTTATTGAGCTGAGAAATATTTTGATTATTATCACCCGACCAATTCCAGCGATGAGGAAATAGTTTGATATCAGAACACCGGCTAAGGTTGCTAACGACAGCTGAACCAATCAGACCGACCCCAAACAGCATAATAAGGTGCTCGGCTCTACCGCTTTGCTGGAGCAGAATCATGCTTAGCCTCGTAATATTGCCGTAGTTTTAGGTCAATCTGACGGTTTACCTCAAAAAAAGTGGGTTTTCCTTGTGTGTGTAATAAGATAACTGAAATATATTCCAGTATCACACCTAAAAGCACGGTAATTAATCCGCTAAAAAACAATACAGTTAGAATCAGAGATGTCCAGCCTTGTACTTGGATATCTTCCGGCGTTATGAGTTTGTCCAGCAGGATTTTTCCACCGACGAATGTAGCTAAACCAATGGTAATGAAGCCAATGATAGCGCCCAGGCGTAATATTTTAGTCTCGGAGCTCATAACCAACCTGCGCGCGTGGCTTAAAAGCTTGCCAAAGGTATAGCCACTACTTTTCTCTTTGATATAGCGCTCATCTTTTAGGGGTAGCTTTAAGGAGACAATGCGCTCCGTAAACCAGCATAGTGCGATATCAAAATAGGTACCATGTGCGCAAGCACTCGCGGCAGCACGGGCCAAGTTGCCACGCATTAAACGAAAACTGTTGAAGTCACGCACATGCGAATTTCCGGTAATTATTGCAACAATACTTTTCCAACCACGCGAGCCCCAGTCCCGCAACCAGCTTTGGTGTACAGATTCCTCTGGGTTGGCATAGCAGACATCCTTGCCATTTAAGATTGTGGTTTCAAGCAGGGTTTCGATATACTCTGGATCATGCTGCAGGTCTTCATCCAGGGTGACCACCCAGTCTCCGGCTGTATGTAATAAGCCGGCAACAGTCGCCTGGTGTTGCCCAAAGTTTCGTGATAGGTTAACAACACTTAGCCAGCTATATTGCTGTTGAAGCTGATAGAGCATTTCTTGGGATCCATCTGCAGAATCATCATTGACGAAAATGGCTTCATCTAGGCTGACAGGAAAATCATCTGCTATCCACTTATCTCGTAATACAGAGATTTTTTTCACCAAGCGTGGCAAAAACTCCACCCCAGAATAGACAGGTGTTACTGTCGTGAGGCTAATTTTTGATATTTTCTCATCGGTCATAATAAGTTTCAACTTCGTCTATGTATAATGATTTTACGACATATCCCGCTTTGCTACAAAATGAATTAGAACAGGTGGTCACGATAGGCTTATAGTTTCAACTTAACAGCATTATTATAAGTAATTTCTATGTATACAAGCTAAAATATTCAAATGAAAAAAACCTCTCTAATTTCTACAAATGGTACACCATTCAATGTGGTGTTGCCCGAATTACAAAGCACTGAACTATCGAGCTACTTGTTTGCCTTCCACAAAAGCGGCAGCACCCTTATGGATAACATGGTCCAAAAATACTGTAAATCCTTCGGTATTCCGACTTTTTCTCTTTTTAATGGTGCCTTTGATAACGGTGTGCCAACTAACGAGATCGCCGCCGATGCTTTGGCCTGTTTTTCACGGCAGGGGATGATTTATCTGGGTTTTAGGCACTATCCTGGTTTTGACCTGGATTTATCCGGCTTGCGTACCGTGTTGCTGGTGCGAGACCCACGGGATATGCTTATTTCCATGTACTACTCTGTGGCTAAAAGTCATGTAATTCCGAAAAATCACCCGTTGTTCCAGCATAATCGTGATGCTGCTGCCTCAATTGATATAGATACTTTTGTGCTGCAAAAGGCAGGAATTTATCTTCATAATTTTCAGTTATATCAACAAAAGTTACCTACTGAATTACTCACCACCTATCGCTATGAAGATGTGATTTATGAAAAATGTGCTTGGCTAAAAGACATTGTTGAAAAGCTTGATTTACCTGTAGACTCGAAACTCATTAGAAAGACTGCACAAAAGTTTGATATTTTCCCTGAATCAGAAGATCAGGAAAAGCATATCCGCCAGGTTCATCCGGGTAATTATAAAAGCAAACTGAAGCCTGAAACCATTGCTGAGTTGAATATTAAGTTACAGGAGTTTTTACAATACTATAATTATGTGTAATTGTTGATATGAGCCAACCGATACGCAAATTTGCCAGCAAACTAATCAGGCTGTTTATCCCCGGCTGTGCTCGTCTAGAGCAACATTACTCGCCCCGCAAACTTGAGTCTGCTGGTGATACTTCAACAAATCAGCTAAACCAATATCCGCGCATCAGTATCGTGATTCCTTCATACAATCAGGGTTGTTATTTGGGTGAAACACTGAAAAGCCTAGTTCAACAAAAATACCCGGCATTAGAAATTATCGTTGTCGATGGCGGTTCTGCTGATAACTCGGTGGAGATTATTAAGGCTTATGAAAAAGTAATTAAATGGTGGGTCAGCGAGGCTGATAAAGGGCAGGCTAATGCCATAAACAAAGGCATGAAACACGCAAGCGGTGAAATTCTGGCCTGGTTAAATTCCGATGATTGCCTGATGCCCAACGCATTGTTTCGAATTGCTGAAAAGTTTCAATCTTCAAAAAGCACGGATGTGGTCTATGGACATCGGGTCTTAATCAATAAAAACGGCCTTGATGTGGGTCGTTGGATTATGCCTGCCCATCGAAATTTTATTCTCAATTATGTTGATTATATCCCACAGGAAACCATGTTTTGGCGGGCTGAGCTTTGGCACAAAATTGGGGCGTATGTCGATGAGTCTTTTCAGTTTGCCCTAGACTGGGAGCTAATTTGTCGATTTATTCTAGCTGGGGCAAAATTTAAGCTGCTGCCGGTTTTTTTGGGACAGTTTCGCATGCATGCGCTGCAGAAAACACAGGCCAATATTGAAGTAGATGGCTTTAAAGAAATGGAAATTATTCGTGAGCAGTGCCGTCAGCGGTATTCCACAAATCGTGTATTGCTGAAAGTTTATTTTTATCGCCAGCGCCTGAGCATTTATTCTTTCCTGCTACGGGCTCGTTTAACTGAGCTGTTTTGGCAGCTAGGCTTGAAGAAGATTGACTAGCCGGATAATAATATCGGTTATACTAAACAGTTCATTAGTATGTTTTTCGTAACGGTAACATAGGGTTAATAAATTGAAAAAAAGAGCGTTAATAACAGGTGTGACCGGTCAGGATGGCGCCTATCTCGCCGAACTATTATTAGAGAAGGGCTACGAAGTACACGGCCTTAAACGCCGGGCATCGTCTTTTAATACTGACCGCATCGATCACCTGTACCAGGACCCGCATGTTTCTGATCGGAATTTTATTCTTCATTACGGCGATATGACCGATTCCACCAATCTGATACGCGTGGTACAGGAAATTCAACCAGATGAAATCTATAATTTGGCGGCTCAAAGCCATGTGGGCGTTTCTTTTGAAATGCCCGAATACACCGCCAATACTGATGGTGTAGGGGCGTTACGCTTGCTTGAAGCCATTCGCTTGTTAAAGCTGACTGATAAAACCAAGTTTTATCAGGCATCAACTTCTGAGCTGTATGGCTTGGTTCAGGAAACTCCGCAAACAGAAACAACGCCTTTTTACCCGCGTTCGCCTTATGCAGTGGCGAAACTATATGCTTATTGGATTGTGGTTAATTACCGTGAGGCCTACGGCATGTATGCCTGTAATGGTATTTTGTTTAATCACGAATCACCACAGCGCGGGGAAACCTTCGTTACCCGTAAAATTACCCGCGCTCTGAGCCGAATTAAAACCGGCCTTCAGGATGCTTTGTATCTCGGCAATATTGATTCCCTGCGCGATTGGGGCCATGCCCGCGACTATGTTGAAGCCCAATGGATGATGCTGCAGCAAGACACGGCGGAAGATTATGTAATTGCCACTGGTGAGCAGCACTCGGTGCGTGAATTTGTTGAACGCGCGCTAGGCTTTCTCGGAATGAAGATTGGCTGGGAAGGCAGTGGTGTTGATGAAATTGGCCGGATTATCGAAAACAGTGAAAGCGAGGGCCCACAAGCCGGCGCGGTGATAGTGCGAATTGATCCGCGCTATTTCCGCCCTACCGAGGTTGAAACTTTATTGGGCGACCCGAGTAAAGCGAAGAAAGACCTGGGCTGGGAGCCGAAAATTTCATTTACCGAACTGGTTAAAGAAATGGTTTACGAGGATCTGCAGCTCGCTCGCCGTGATGCGGCAATTGCCAAACAAGGTTACAAAGTATTCAACTACCATGAATAAACCGAACACAGAGGAATTGGACCGCCTACGCGCAGGGAAAATTTATGTGGCCGGACATCGTGGCATGGTGGGTTCGGCGTTGGTCCGCCGCCTACAAGATGCCGGTTGTGAAAATCTGATATTAAAAACTCGCGCTGAAGTTGATCTTGAAAACCAGCAACAAGTACGCGAATTTATGCAGGCTGAAAAGCCAGATTATGTGTTTTTGGCCGCTGCCCGTGTGGGTGGCATACACGCCAACAATACCTGGCCGGCACAGTTTATTTACAGCAACCTGATGATTGCAGCGAATCTGATTAATGCCGCACACTTAGCGGGGGTGCAGCAGTTGTTGTTTTTAGGAAGCTCCTGTATTTATCCCAAACAAGCGCCCCAACCGATGCCGGAAGATTGCTTGTTAACCGGTGTGCTGGAAGAAACTAACGAACCATACGCAATTGCCAAAATTGCCGGGATAAAGCTATGTGAATCCTATAATCGCGAATATGGGACGGACTATCGCAGTGTAATGCCGACCAATCTGTATGGCAGCAACGATAATTTTGATTTAAAAACCAGCCATGTTTTGCCAGCATTATTGCGTAAATTTCATGAGGCAAAACAAGCGGGTAGTCCAACAGTTGAAGTTTGGGGCAGCGGTAAGCCACGGCGTGAGTTTTTACATGTGGATGATCTTGCAGACGCGTGTTTGCATGTTGCCTGTCTGCCTGCTGATGTTTATTCTCAGCACACACAACCACGACAATCGCACTTAAATGTTGGAACCGGCTGCGATGTTTCGATTGCCGGGCTGGCTGATACTATTGCTCGTGTAGTTGGCTATGAGGGTCAAATTCAGTACAACAGTGAGTATCCGGACGGTACCCCGCGAAAACTTCTGAATGTAACAGCTTTAAAAGAACTTGGCTGGGCAGCCGAGATTGGCTTAGAAGAAGGTATCGCATCAACTTATCAGTGGTATCTTCAGAAGTAGGCGGGCTTTGTTTGGTGAACCGCGGGATCACAGGCCGGTTATTCGTTGTCCCGAGTTGACGAGGTTGAGGGTTTGAAATGGAAGGGGTGATACTAAGGTTAGGGGTCGCATGATAAAAATAATTTACACTTGTCATTCCAGCGAAACTTGCTGTCCGGGGGCGGGAATCTAAAGATATAGTCTGTAACCGTGAGCGCTACTGCTCACTTCAGGGAAGTGAAATGAAAATTACAGTATTTGGGGTTGGTTATGTAGGCCTAGTTCAAGCGGCGGTATTTGCAGATACTGGGCATCATGTTATGTGTGTCGATGTTGATGAAACCCGTATTGAGAATCTAAAAAAAGGCGTTATTCCTATTTTTGAACCGGGCTTAAGCTCGCTGGTTAAAGAAAACCATGCTGCGGGTCGGTTGGAGTTCACAACCGATGCCAAGGTGGGAGTTATTCATGGGGCCATACAGTTTATTGCAGTCGGCACACCGCCTGACGAAGATGGTTCTGCTGACCTGAAATATGTATTGGCAGTGGCTGAAACCATTGCTACACATATGACCAGCCAAAAAATCATAGTTAACAAAAGCACAGTGCCGGTGGGCACAGTGGACAAAGTACATGCTGCCGTTGCAACGATTTTGGCTGAACGCGGCCTCAGTATTGATTTTAGTATTGTCTCCAATCCAGAGTTCCTTAAGGAAGGTTCTGCTATTCAGGATTGTAAACGCCCTGACCGCATTATTATTGGCACCAATAATACCGCTGCTGCCGATACCATGAGGGAACTGTACGCGCCGATGAACCGTAACCATGAGCGCATCATTGTCATGGATATAAAAAGCGCGGAACTGACCAAATACGCTGCCAATTGTATGCTTGCCACCAAAATCAGCTTTATGAATGAAATGTCTAATCTAGCTGAGGCACTCGGGGTCGGTATTGAGGCGGTGCGCCATGGAATTGGTTCTGATGATCGCATTGGCTATCATTTTATTTATCCCGGCTCATGTTTCCCCAAGGATGTGCAGGCATTGGTGCGTACGGCAGATTCAGTCGGCTATAACGCTGAGATTCTTAACTCGGTGGAAGCGGTTAACAACCGTCAGAAAAAAAGCTATTTGAAAAAATCAGCGAGCATTTTAACAACGATTTAAAGAGTAAAACATTCGCCCTTTGGGGTTTGAGTTTTAAACCCAATACAGATGACATGCGTGCGGCCCCCAGCCGGGTGCTAATGGAAGCATTATGGGCTGCGGGTGCCAAAGTACAGGCTTATGATCCTGAGGCGATGGCAGAATGTGAGCGGATTTATGGTGGGCGCAATGATTTACGCCTGATGCAATCCCAGAAAGCCGTGCTTGAGAACGCAGATGCTCTGATAATTGTTACCGAATGGCAACAATTCAAAGCATTAAATTTCGAACTGCTAAAGCAAAGCCTCAAACAAGCACTTGTTTTTGATGGTCGAAATCTATTTGATTCGCAAAAAATGCGCGATAACAGTATTATTTACTATTCAATAGGTAGGGCATAAATGACAATTTTGGTTACAGGTGGTTGTGGTTTTATTGGTTCGCATGCCTGTATTGTGCTGCAAGATGCAGGCTATGAAGTGCTGATACTCGACAACTTGTGTAACAGCAACCGGGCCGTTATTGAGCGTATCGCAAAAATCACTGATAAAACTCCTGAGTTTGTAGAAGGGGATATACGCGATGCCGCTTGTTTAAAAAGCTTGTTTGCAAAACACAATATTTCTGCAGTGATGCATTTTGCTGGCTTAAAAGCAGTGGGAGAATCGGTTGCTGAGCCGGAAAAGTATTACGCTAATAATGTTGAGGGGAGTTTGACATTATTTGCGGCTATGCAGGCCGCTGGTGTAAAAACCTTAGTGTTTTCCTCCTCGGCTACTGTTTATGGTGATCCTGCCAGCGTGCCTATTGGCGAAGACTTCCCGCGCTCAAGCACCAATCCCTACGGTGATACCAAGCTGAAAGTGGAAGACATTCTTGCCGATATGCAGCAGCAGGATTCGAGCTGGCGGCTGGCGCGCTTGCGCTATTTCAACCCGGTGGGGGCGCATATAAGCGGCTTTATTGGAGAAGACCCATACGGGATACCCAATAATTTAATGCCGTATATTAGCCAGACAGCAGCCGGTATTCACGAGCAACTGAGTGTGTTTGGTGATGATTACCCTACCCCTGACGGTACGGGAGTGCGTGATTATATTCATGTAGTCGATTTAGCCGAAGGGCATCTGGCCGCATTACAGTATTTGCATACTCACCCGGGATTGTTAACCGTTAATCTTGGCACTGGTAAGGGAATTTCTGTGCTGGAAATGATCCTTGCGTTTGAGAGCGTGAATCAATGCAAAGTGCCCTATCGTGTGGTTACCAGGCGTGCGGGTGATATCGCTGAATGCTGGGCTGACACCAGCTTGGCGCAACGGTTACTGGGCTGGCAAGCCAGGCGCACACTTGATGATATGTGCCGCGATACCTGGCGCTGGCAGAAGTCCCTGAATGCGCTGTATAAAGCCTGTGGCAGTTAAAGACGCCACAGCAGCAGGTGGTACGACTGCCATTGTAAATGGACCGGTATTACCCTAATCATCTGCTCGCAACTGTAGGTGTCATCCGCTTACAGCTTAGCAAGTATGCAATTAACCAACTAGCGCAAAAAAGTGCCGGAGCGAGAATATATTTTAGCCTGCTCGATTAAACTCTAGTCACAACCAAAGCATTTAAACCCGTTTGTACAAGGTATACACCTGCTAGCTGTATAGGTGTAAAATACTTCTCTGCCTTGCTAGTCATAAACCATGAAAAAACCAGAATTACTCTCACCAGCCGGTTCGCTGAAGAATATGCGTTACGCTTTTGCCTATGGCGCCGATGCCGTATATGCGGGGCAACCACGTTATTCACTGCGGGTACGGAATAACGAATTTAGTAAGGAAGAAGTGCTTGCAGAAGCAATTACCGAGGCACACAGCTTGGGCAAGTTGTTTTTTCTGGCATCGAACCTGGCACCGCACAATAACAAAGTAAAAACCTATATCAGGCACCTGGAGCCGGTGATAGAAATGGGCCCGGATGCCTTGATTATGTCTGATCCGGGTTTGATTATGATGGTGCGTGAACGCTGGCCTGAGCAAGTGATTCATTTATCAGTGCAGGCAAATGCCGTTAATTATGCAACAGTAAAGTTTTGGCAAGATTATGGAGTTAAACGGGTAATACTATCGCGCGAACTAGGGATAGAAGAAATTGCAGAAATTCGCGAGAAATGCCCAGATATCGAGCTCGAGGTATTTGTTCATGGCGCACTTTGCATTGCCTATTCAGGGCGCTGTTTGCTTTCTGGCTATATGAATCATAGAGACTCAAATCAGGGTGCTTGTACCAATTCTTGTAGGTGGAAATATGATGCTAAAGAAGCGCGAGAAACATCTACTGGGGATATTGTTCCAATAGAAATGCCAGTGGTAGAAAATACGCGTGAAGAAGTACCAATGATGTTGCTGGAAGAAAAAAATCGCCCGGGTGAATTATTACCCGCCTATGAAGATGAGCATGGTACCTACATCATGAATTCCCGCGACCTTCGTGCAGTGCAGCATGTTCACACTCTGGCAGCCATGGGTATTGATTCTCTAAAAATTGAAGGTCGTACTAAATCCTATTATTACACTGCTCGTACAGCTCAAATTTATTCCCGCGCAATTGAAGATGCTGTAGCAGGTAAGCCATTTGATATTGGCATGATGGAAGAGCTAGAAGGTCTTGCCAATCGCGGTTATACCGAAGGCTTTTTGCGTCGCCATCCGCCAGGCGTATATCAAAACTACGAAAAAGGAATTTCCACTTCGGATCTGCAGCAATTTGTTGGTGAAGTGCTGGAGGTTGATGCCGAGTGGATGCGTATCGAGGTTAAAAACAAATTTGAAGTTGGCGACATGCTCGAATTAGTACTGACTTCCGGTAATTTGCATTTTGAGCTGACAGAACTTATCGGTCGTGATGGCGAGCCCAGCCAAGTGGCTCCAGGCTCTGGGCATATAGTCAAGATACCAACACCAAAGGAGCTGGATATCGAGACTCTGGATGAATTTAGTCTGTTGGTTCGCTACCTGTCGCGTACTGCCTGACACTTCTGGCACATTCATGTTTTCGCCCCATGTGTTAAATTAAGCCCTTAGCTAGGGGATCAACATGAACTGGATACTATTTTTATTTATTCTTGTACTGGCATGGGCAGTATTTGCCTATAACCGCCTGATTCGCCAACGCAATATCGTGGAAGAAGCATGGGCCGGCATAGATGTGCAGCTTACCCGCCGTTTTGACCTTATTCCAAATCTAGTAGAGCTGGTAAAAGGTTATAAAGAGTTTGAAGCCGATACTCTGGAGAAAATCACTGCTATGCGGGCTGATAATACTGCCCCAGTAAGCGAACGTGCGGTTAGCGAAACCCGTATCAGTGGGCAGATGAAGAAACTTATAGCACTGGCTGAAGCCTACCCAGAACTAAAAGCAGATAAAAACTTTCGCCAATTGCATGAAACCTTGGTGGATGTGGAAAATCAGCTGCAATACGCACGCCGTTATTACAATGGCTCAGTTCGTGATAACAATAACCTGGTCGAAAGCTTCCCAAGTAATTTGTTGGCAACTACTTTTGCTTTCAAGAATGCTGAATTTTTTGAAATCGAATTTATTAGCCAAAGAAAGCTACCAAAGGTGGTCTTATGAGAAAATTGATTCCTCTATTACTGCTGTTTTGCTTAAGCACTGGCTTTGCCACTGAGCGTATCTACAATTACGACATCAATATCGACTTACAAACCGATGGTTCAATGCTGGTAACAGAAAGAATCGATCTTGAAATTGCCGGCATTAATATCAAGCGAGGTATTTACCGAGACTTCCCAGTTAATTACAAAGATAATAAAGGGATTAAATATAAAGTTTCTTTTGAGGTTCTCGAGGCCAGTTTAGATGGTGCTCCTGTAACGCAAGCACTACGGGAAAAGGGGCGGTATATGCGCCTATATCTGGGTAGTGAAAATCATCTGATCCCACACGGCAGGCATACTTATGTTATTAAATACAGGACTAACCATCAGCTAGGGTTTTTTGTTGAATATGATGAGCTTTACTGGAATGCAATTGGCCCAGACTGGGCATTCCCGATCGACAAAGCCAGAGTAGAGCTTAATTTCCCGCAAAGTATTGCAGCTGAGAAAATACAAACTGAGTTCTATACTGGCAAATATGGTTCGCAGAAACAGGCAGCGAAGTCTGGTAGCAGACAAAGTGGTGCCTGGTTTGAGACCACGGCGGCATTAGCCCCGGGTGATGGCTTTACTATTGTAGCCAGCTTCCCTAAAGGTATTTATATAGAACCGAGCAAGGCAGAAAAGATTGAGCGCCTGTTGCGTGATAATTCAGCAATTTTAGCTGCTGTAGTTGGTTTTATAGCATTGTTAATATTTATGTATTGGGCCTGGAATAAGGTTGGCAGAGATCCACCAGCTGGTACTATTTTCCCCCGTTTTGAAGCACCTGGTGGATTATCACCAGCTGCAGTTCGTTATGTGCAACAAATGATTTTTGATGATAAAGCCATGTCTGCAGCAATTATTAGTTTGGCAGTTAAGGGATATCTGCGGATCAATAATCAGAAGAAAGAAGAATATAGCCTAACTAAGCTATCACCTGCTGCGAGTGCTGCAAAATTGAGCCTGGGCGAAAAAGCCGTACTTGCTGGCTTATTTGCTGAGCAAGAGGAAATTGAGCTTGATAATAAGCAGCATGCAATTCTGGCTAAGTCCAAAGGTAATTTATCCATAGCTTTAAAGAAGGAATATAAAGAAAAATTATTCAAAACCAATCAGATTTATATGCTACCGGCGGTGGGTATTTTTGTGCTCACTTTTATTGCTATGCTTGTGCTGGGGCCAGCGCCTGCCTATGTTTTCTTGATCTTGCTTGTATCAGGAATAATAGCTCTTATCGCCTTTGCCTGGCTCTTGTATTCCCCAACTTTTGCCGGGCGTAAAGTGATGGATGAAATCGAAGGCCTGAAAATGTATCTGCAAACAGCTGAGTCTGGTCGCTTAAATCGAATGCAGTCACCAGAGTTAACTCCAGAAGTATTTGAAACTTTTCTGCCCTATGCGTTCGCCCTGGGAGTGGAAAACCAATGGAGTAACTCCTTTAAAGATGTGCTCGCACGGGCACTTGTTGATCCCTCTGCCAAGAGCAGCAATTATCAGCCAGGCTGGTATAGTGGCTATCTTGCCACCGGACTGTTTAACCAGCAAGACTTTGTGAATAATATTGGCAGTAAACTTGGTAGTCAGCTATCTACCGCAGTTACTTATTCTTCCATGCCGCCCGGCAGTAGCTCTGGTGCTGGCGGTGGTGGTTTTTCTGGCGGCGGCGGTGGTGGCGGAGGTGGCGGTGGTTGGTAGTGCCATGCTAATTATGCCCATGTCTGATCACAATAGACTAAACGCCGAACAATATCGGGTTACCCAGCAATGCGGTACCGAGCCACCCTTTAGCGGTGCATACCTCAAGCACCATGCAGTCGGGATATATAGTTGTATAGTTTGTGCTAACGAGCTATTTGACTCAGCCAGCAAGTATGATTCCGGTTCCGGTTGGCCAAGCTTTTGGCAGGCACTGGAAAATGGCAAGGGTATAAAAAGCCGTACAGATAACAGTCGCGGGATGCAGCGTGAAGAAATAATGTGTGCCCAGTGTGATGCTCATCTGGGGCATGTTTTTACTGATGGCCCGGAACCTAAGGGCCTGCGTTTTTGTATAAATTCAGTTAGCCTTAATTTCCTGCCTGCGCCAGAGTAATTCCTATAAACAACAAAGTAAACTGAGAAAGCAGTATGCGTATTATTCGTAATTTATTAGTTTTTGTAGTTGTGTTGGTTCTGCTTGTGCTTATTTTCGTACCTGATTTTTTGGCTCGTTCAAAAAATGGAGTACAACAGCAAGCTCCCTATTCAGCTAGCGCACAGGCACAAGAACTATATTCTGAATTAGAAGTGGTCGCGGACTTACACGCCGATTCCCTGCTCTGGGATCGTGACTTACAGCAGCGGCATAATAACGGGCATGTGGATTTACCTCGCTTACGCGAAGCTCGGGTAGCGATCCAGGCGTTTACTATTGTCAGCAAGGTTCCCTACGGTCTAAATATCGAGTCAAATCCAGCTGATTCCGATCAGCTCACTGCTCTGTATATGGTTCAGGCCAGGCCTTATAAAAGTTGGTTCAATTTAACTCAACGTGCATTGGTTCAAGCCAGCGACCTAAATATATTAGCGGCTAAGTCAGAGGGTCAGTTTACGGTAATTAAATCACAACAAGACTTGCGCGATTTTCTGCAAAAGCGCCAAACTAACCCAACCCTGGTTGCCGGTTTTTTGGGGCTGGAAGGGGCGCAGGTATTCAAAGGCGAGATTGAGAATATTGAAGTTTTGTATTCTGCTGGTATTCGCATGGTTGGTCTAACGCATTTCTTTGATAATGCAGTTGGTGGCTCAGCTCACGGCGAGAGCAAAGGTGGGCTGACAGCTTTTGGGGAAGCTGTAATCAAAGAACTAGACCAACGAAGTATGTTGATTGATCTGGCCCATGCATCACCACAACTAATAGATGATGTGCTTACATTAACAAAAAGACCGGTGATAATTTCTCATACTGGAGTAAAAGGTACTTGTGATAGCCAACGGAATTTGTCCGATAAACATTTACAGGCCATCGCTGCTAGTGGCGGCTTGGTCGGCATTGCGATGTTTGAGTATGCCGTCTGCGGTAAAGATGCCCAGGCAACCGCAAATGCAGTTATTTATACAGCAAACTTGATTGGAGTAGAGCATGTTGCCCTGGGCTCTGATTTTGATGGCGCTGTAGTTACTCCGTTTGATGTAACTGGCCTACCAATGATGGTAGAGGCATTGTTGGTTTCA
>CAZEFU010000013.1:0-14768 GCA_964511515.1 uncultured Wenzhouxiangellaceae bacterium | reverse complement strand
CAGCCGGCATATGCAAATGTTTAAATGCGTCATTCATTATTGTTGGCCTTCTAACTTTAATTTATACAGCCAAAACTGAATATCCAGCAATAATTCTGTATAAGAAATTTCATTTACATATAATGCGTGCGATGTAATTGATATGCAAGGAAAAATACATCTTTAACTGTGTGAAAGTAGTTAATATACAGAAATACGGCTGGATAAATCTGCACAATACTTCGTTTAAATGCTGGTAAGTGATTGATATCTGGTTTTGTGAGGAGTTATTAACCTATTTACATAGCAAAAACGCTGTATATGTATATAACAGTATGAAAAATTCAATTACCTCTTAATATTTTAAAACTACCGAACGCTATACTTATAGTTTCAAATGTTGAACACAAGCCTGCCATGCCTTATTCTCTGACTTATTGTGTAGTATTTTCCGAACCAAGAACCCCCAAATCCAACTCCTCCGCAAAATGACAAGCCACCTGCCCCTGCCCACCTAGTCTTCTAAGCACCGGCACATCTGCCGCACAACGCTCTCTTGCCGACTGGCATCTGGTTCTGAAAACACAGCCTGATGGTGGATCAAGTGGTGAGGGGGTATCACCGTAGCTGCTAAGATCCATTTTGCTGCGTTCTATTTCCGGGTCGGGCACTGGCACTGCGTGCATTAGGTCTGAGGTGTATGGGTGGCGGGGTTTGGTGTAAATTTCTTCGCGTGGGCCCAGCTCCATTACCTTGCCTAAATACATCACCATTACCCGTTCTGAAATTGACTTAACTACACTTAAATCGTGGGCTATGAAGATTAGCGATAAGCTGAGTTTTTTCTGCAGGTCTTTTAGCAGGTTTACAATTTGTGCCTGGATGGAGACATCCAGTGAAGATACTGGCTCATCACAAACTACCAGCTTGGGGTTAAGGATTAAGGCTCGGGCAATGCCTACGCGCTGACACTGGCCGCCGGAAAACTCATGCGGGAAACGATTTAGCTGGCTGGGTAAAAGGCCGACTAGTTGCATCATTCCTTTGACTCGTTCTTCGATTTGCACGGCTGCCATGCGCGGGTAAAAATTACGCAGTGGTTCGGCAATAATCTCACCAATATTCATGCGCGGGTTTAGTGAGGCCACCGGGTCTTGAAAAATAATTTGCAGCTCTTTGCGTTTTTCGCGCAGGTAGGCTGGCTCCATCTCGTTTAATACTTCTCCCCGCCATAAAACCCTGCCTCTGGTGGGTGTTTGCAGGCCGAGAATAGCGCGTGCCAAGGTGGATTTACCACAGCCGGACTCGCCAACTATTCCTAATGATTCGCCTGGTGCTACATCAAAGCTAACTCCATCCAGGGCTTTTAGTGCGGTGGTTTGGCGGTGGAACAAGTCGCCAGTTTCAATCGGGTAATGCACATATAGATCTTGTACGCGCAAGATTGGTTGCACTGGCTTGCTCATTTTTCTGCACCAAGGTGGCAGCGTAGTTGGTGACCGGGGCCGACTGTGCTTACTTTCGGCATTTCCCCGCAGGCATCATATGCTTGCGAGCAACGATCACGGAATGGGCAGCCAGAAGGCAGATTGAGTAAATTCGGTGGGTTGCCGGGAATTGGATGCATATCATAGTCGCCCACCTGATCTAGCCGGGGTACGGCTTTGAGCAGCGCCTGGGTATATGGATGTTGTGGGCGATAGAAGATCTCATCAACTGGTGCGTATTCCAGCATACGGCCGGCATACATTACCATCACACTATCTGCTAGCCCTGCCACTACTCCCAAGTCGTGGGTGATTAGCAGGATTGATGTATTGGATTTTTCTTTAAGCTCGCGCATCAGCCTTTTTATTTGGTCTTGAACGGTTACATCCAGTGCGGTTGTTGGCTCATCTGCAATCAATAAATCTGGCTGACAGAGCAGGCCCATTGCAATTAGTACACGCTGCTGCATACCACCTGAATATTCATGCGGATACTGGCGCAAGCGCCGCTCAGGGTCAGGTATATCGACTAGCGATAGCATTTCTAAAACCCGTTTCTTGGCTTCTTTGCGAGTCATTTTGCGATGCCGATCGAGCACCTCTACCATTTGCTCTTCAATGGTCATATACGGGTTTAGTGATGAGGTTGGGTCCTGAAATATCATGGCGATATGCTCACCGCGAATCTCATTAATCTCAGTGGCGGTCATCTTTAACAGGTTTTTACCGCCAAATAGTGCCGAACCGCGCGCTTCACCGTTTCTCGCCAGCAACTTCATTATCGCCAATGCTGTTTGCGATTTACCCGAGCCAGACTCGCCAACTATCGCCAGAGTTTCCCCTGCAGCAATAGTAAAATCGAGGCTGTTAACAGCATGAACAACACCATCTCTGGTCTTGAATAAGACTTCTAATTTCTCTACTTCAAGAATGTTCTGCCTAGCCATCAGGCTTGATCCCGTGGATCTATGGCATCGCGCAGGCCATCGCCAATATAATTAAGGCAATAAAGCGTCAGTGATAAAAAGATTGCCGGGAAGATCAGTATCCACACAGCACTTTCCATATCTTGCGCGCCATCATTTACTAAAGCGCCCCATGAAGTCATTGGCTCTTGCACACCCAAACCCAAGAAACTCAGAAACGATTCCACCAAAATTACCTGTGGGATAGTCAGGGTTATATACACCATCACTACTCCCATTAAATTGGGAAGAATATGGCGACGAATAATATTAAGTGGGGTGGCACCGCAGGTAACTGCTGCCTCTATAAATTCTGTACGCTTGAGACTGAGGGTTTGACCACGGACTATGCGCGCCATATCCAGCCAGTTGATTGCGCCAATAGCTACAAATACCAAAATGATGTTGCGCCCGAATACCACCATCAATAAAATCACAAAGAACATAAATGGCAAGGCGTAGAAGATATCTACAATACGCATCATTACCTGATCAATACGACCACCAAAATAACCAGCAATTGCGCCATAGGCAACGCCAATTACCAAGCTTACCAAGGTTGCCACCAACCCAACCAGCAAGGAAATTCGCCCGCCCTGCATGGTGCGAACCAGTAGGTCGCGCCCTACAGCATCGGTGCCAAAATAATGGCCGTTGCTTAGTGATGGCGGTGAGTAGATATTATCCCAATCAGTATAATCTGCATCCCATGGAACCAACCATGGCCCAACTATAACCACGATGACAATAATCAACAGAGTTGCTAGTGAAAAAACAGCGGCGCGATTCCGAAACAAACGATGCCGAGCATCATCCCAGAGCGAGCGGCCTTTTACGGTATCAAATTCCAAGGCCTGGGCGAAAGCATCATTATTGCTTAGCTTCTCTGGTTTAGCCCGCATAATTCACCAAGGATCCGGGAATTGCCATGTGGATGGCGAAACAGTTTGGTCGATCGTTCGAAAAAGCATAGCGATAGCTATGGTTTGAGAAGGATCGGCCAAAATGTGAAGACAGATGCAGGGCAAAACCGGATAGGACATAATGAAACCGCAAACAAATACGCTCAACAAACTCAGGCACTTGAACATACAACAAATTTGTCATTTTTCGGTCCGCCTTGGTGAAATATTCGGGCTTAAACTCATTTGTACTGAATCCTTGGGTTCAACCAAGCATAGATAAGATCAACAATAAAATTAAATACTATAATTAATACGCCATAAAAAATAACTACACCCATTACCAGTGTGTAATCTCGGTTCATGGCTCCTTGCACAAAATAACTACCAATGCCTGGAATGGCAAAAATTCTTTCAATTACTACAGAACCTGTGATCAAGCCTGCTGCTGCTGGCCCCATATATGAAATCACCGGCAATAAGGCGGGTTTCATAGCATGTCGCCGAATAACTGTAATTTCAGATAAGCCTTTAGCTCTAGCGGTGCGGATAAAATCGCTATTAAGCACATCAATCATCGAGCCACGCATTAATCTTGCAATATATGCAGTTACTGGTAACGATAGGGTAATTACTGGCAACACCATATTGCGCCAGTTCCATTCCCAGCCGCCAGATGGCAACCAACCAAGATTGATCGCCAAGGCCAATATTAATATAGGCGCGATTACAAAGTTGGGAATTGAAATCCCAAGCATGGCAACCCCCATCAAGCCGTGATCAAGGGCACTGTTTTGGCGTAAGGCTGCGATTGTCCCGATGCCTATACCCAGCACAAAAGATAACAGCATTGCTAATGCGCCAATACTTAGAGATACAGGAAAACCATCGGCTATTAGTTGATTTACAGTCCAGTCGCGATACTGAAATGAAGGGCCGAAATCGAAACGCAATATCTGTCCTAGATAACGAAAGTACTGCTGAATTACAGGTTCGTCCAGATGATATTTCGCTTTTAGATTTTGCTCGATTTCAGGCGGCAGATTTTTTTCACTATCAAAAGGCCCGCCCGGTGCTACCCGGATCATAAAAAATGCAACGGTGATTAGCAGTAATAAGGTTGGGAAAGCCCAGGCCAGGCGCCGCAAAGAATATTTCAGCATTCCGAGCTACCCATTATCTTCCACAGCTTGTGTATCTGCGCTGGCTGGCCCAGATGGTTCCTCGCCTTCAGCAGCATCACTAAAATACATATAGCGGCTGTAATGGTGATCCATAATATTATTGCGCCAGCCTTTCAGACGGGTGCTGACCAGGCGCTTGGTGACATAACTAAATAAGGGCACAATTGGTTGGTCGGCGATCATGATAGCTTCTGCGGCCTGCAACAAACGGCGGCGGCGCGTGGGTATGCGCTCACGGGCGGCCTCTGATAACAGCTTGTCGTAATGGCTATTGTTATATACATAATCATTGTTACCGCTATCGCTGGTCAATAAGCCTAAAAAACTGGAAGGGTCATTATAGTCGCTTATCCAGCCAGCCCGGAATACCTGGGTAAGTACCTTCTGTTTACGGTTTTGCAAGAATACCTTCCACTCCTCATTATATAGCTGGGCTTGTACTCCAAGCTTCTGCCGCCACATAGCAGCTACTGCCAGGGCGATTTTCTTGTGGTTCTCACTACTGTTATAACGAAACTCAACGCGTAGAGGGTTTTCTTCACTAAAACCAGCGCGTGCATAATACTCGCCGGCAGCAAGGTCGCGTTCGGCCTGGGTCCACTCGGCCCATTCTGGGGCTTGTGGGGTGTAATCAGATAGGCCATCTGGAACCAGCGCATAAGCTGGTTGCTCGCCAAAACGGGTTACTTTTTCGGTTAGCAGGTCGCGGTCTATTGCCAGTGCTAGGGCAATCCGCAGGGATTTATTATTCCGAAAAGGTTCTTGTGAGAGGTTGAAGCCAAGAAAATATGAACCCATCCAGGGGCTAACAACCAATTGATCGGACATATTGTCCTGTAGCCATTGGTATAGACCGATTGGTACATCATTGGTCCAGTCCAGAATTCCTGAACGAAATAACTGAGTTTCGGTGGACTGATCTGCCAGCGCATAAAAGCGTACTGTTTCAATTTGCACCAGTTCTGCTTCACGGAAATGCGGGTTGCGTTTTAGCTCTACAAACGAGCGCACCTTCCAGTCATGTAATTGATAGGCACCGTTCGATACCAGCATACCGGGGCGCGAAAAACTACCCTCGGCGAGCTCCAGCGAATGCCTATGAACAGGATAGGTTGCTGAGTGATTTAAAATACCCAGAAAATATGCGGTAGGAGAATTTAATTGGATCTGCACCGTGCTGGCATCCAAGGCAAGCACTCCCAAACTAGATGGCAATAGTTCACCACTAATAATTTCACTGGCATTTTTTATTGGTGAGAGCATGCTGGAGTAGGTTGAGGCAGTTAGTGGATCAATACTGCGGCGGAAGCTGTAAACAAAATCATCTGCTGTTACCATTTCACCATTTGACCAGCGCCCATCTGGGTCCAGATAAAATGTATAGGTCAGGCCATCAGCAGAGATATTCCAGCGCCTGGCAGCTCCAGGAATGATTTCGCCATCTATAGATTCAGTAGTCAGGCCTTCAAAGAGATCACGCAAAATAGCCGCCGATGGAACTCCAGTTGCCCGATGCGGATCCAGCGTTTGCGGTTCCTGGCCATTGCCACGCCGTAGAATATCGTGGCTGGTATTAATTTCTTCACTAACATTTATTGCATCAGATTCAGATGCAGGCTGGCAGGCAAACAACAGTAACAGACTAAGCAATAATGCACTGCGATAGATATATTTCATTGCGCCGCCTGCAAACCCAGGTAACGGGATAAATGAATATCAAGTGTATTTGCCATATAACCGCTCACGCGCTGGTTAACTAAATGCCTGGATACATAGTAATACAATGGGATCATCGGCATATCATTTAACAGTTGCTGTTCTGCTCGTTGCAGAATTTGCTGGCGTAAATTCGGGTCTAATTCGGCATCGGCAAGGGCTAAAAGATTGTCATAGCGCGGCGACTTATAAGCCGACCAGTTTTGCACATTGTCGCTGGCAAATAAGCTTAAAAAAGTAGTTGGGTCTGGATAATCACCAATCCAGCCGCCGCGAAAAACCTCAGTAACCACACCATGGCGGCGGTTATTGACAAAAACCTTCCATTCTTCATTAACAATTTGGGTAATCACCCCCAAATTTTGCTTCCACATTGCCGCCACTGCCAATGCCATACGCCGGTGAGTTGCCGATGAATTAATCCGCAACTCCAGCCTTAATGGATTGTTGGCACTATAGCCTGCCGCCTGATAAATATCTCTGGCTTGCTGTTCGCGTGCTGCCTGGCCTTGCGCATCAATTTCGAATGTTGCTGGTAAATATCCAGCGATACCTGGTGGTACCAGTGAATTTGCAGACTTTTCACCCGATGCCAAAACCAGCTGGGTGAGCTTATCCCGGTCAATTGCCATTGATAGGGCACGGCGCAAGTCTGCTGTATCTGCCAGTGGAGAACGGCGTAAATTTAATCCCAGAAAGAAAGTACCCAAATAAGGGTTTACCTGTAGTTGACCGGGATAATTCTCCATCAGCCACTGGTAGCGCGCGGGTGGAATGGTTTCGGTAATATGTAAATTACCGGCTCGGTAGAGATTTAATTCGGTATTTGGGTTGGGAATTGGCAAATAATCAAGCTGCTCTATAGCAACGCTTTGGTGGCTATGAAAGTATGGGTTGCGGCGCAGCATCAAGCGATCATTGGGCACCCATGAGTGCAAAACATAGGCACCATTAAATGGCCCTAGTCGCTGTTTTTGTTGCCCGGCTGCAACTGGATAAGTAAGTGGGTGTGCCAATAACCAGGAAAGCCATGGTAGTTGTCTGGTCAGGCGTAGTTCTAAAGTTTGTGCATCAAGTGCTCGAATACCAAGCTGCTCGACTGGCAGCTTACCAAACCTGATCTCGCGCGCATTTTCAATCGCATCCAATAACACCGCATTGCTAGCAGCTGTAGTAGGCGTAACAGCGCGTTGCCAGCCGCGTACAAAATCTGCGGCGGTTAAAGCTGTGCCATCTGACCAGCGCAGGTCTGCGCGCAGAGTAAAGATCACCCGTAAGCCTGCAGACTCCACTTGCATTGCTTGTGCCGCCCCAAAAGTGGGCTGGCCATTAATATCCAGGGTCATCAAACCCTCGCGCAGATCACGCAACACATTCAATGCTGCCACGCCTTGAGCAAGATGAATATCCAATGAGTCTGGTTCGGGGCCAAGACCGCGAAGCAACTTTTCACCTGCATTCAATGTCAGAGCATTGAAAGCTAGAAAAGCAAACATGCAAATTCGTGATGTACTCGATGTACTCAAAGCTTAATTCCTGTCTGCGGATGATGTATTCTAGTCTACTGATTGCTAGTCAACCAGAAACAAATTCAAAGAGACAATTAAGATGACCGACAAAAACCAGCCTATTGAAGATATAAACGAACTAGTTGCCTACATAGAATCAGGAAATAAGCCTAAGGCAGACTGGCGCATGGGTACCGAACATGAGAAGTTTGGCTTTACTCGCGATGACTTAAGACCACTGGAGTATAACGGTCCACGGGGCATAAAAGCCATTCTCGAAGGTCTCTCGGGAATGGGCTGGAACCCAGTAATTGAGGAAGGCAATATTGTCGCCTTGCTGATGGATGATGGTTGCTCCATTACACTGGAGCCAGGTGGTCAATTAGAATTATCTGGGGCCTTGCGTGATGATGTTCACTCAACCTGTAAAGAGGTATGGGAGCATCTGCGGCATGTGCGCAGCGTTTGTGACCCACTTGATGTCGGTTTTCTTGGGCTCGGCTTTCAGCCAAAGTGGAAGCGTGAAGATATTCCATGGATGCCCAAAGGGCGCTATAAAATTATGCGCGATTATATGGCCAAACGAGGCACTCTCGGCATCGACATGATGAAACGTACCTGCACAGTACAGGTAAATCTAGATTATTCATCAGAAGCGGATATGGTGCAAAAGTATCGTACTTCACTGGCATTACAGCCAATAGCAACCGCATTATTTGCAAACTCACCTTTTCTTGAAGGCAAGGATTCAGGCTATCAAAGCTACCGTGCCCACATCTGGACCGATACCGATCCAGACCGTACCGGAACTTTGCCTTTTGTATTCCAATCAGGCATGGGCTTCGAGCGTTATGTAGATTATATGCTTGATGTACCGATGTACTTTGTTTACCGGGACGGTAAATATATTGATGCATCTGGATTATCGTTTCGCGACTTCCTCAAGGGTCAATTATCAGCCTTACCCGGTGAATTGCCCACAATGAAAGACTGGGAAGATCATATGACCACGGCTTTTCCAGAAGTGCGCTTGAAAAAATTCCTCGAGATGCGTGGTGCTGATGGCGGCCCTTGGCGGCGACTCTGTGCCCTGCCGGCATTCTGGGTAGGCCTACTCTATGATCAAAGCTGTTTGGATGCAGCCTGGGATTTATGTCGTGACTGGAGCACTGAGGAGCATGTGCAGATGCGTTTAGATGTTTCCAAATACGGCCTACAAGCTGGCTTTCGTAATGGCAAGGTGCTTGACTTGGCCAGACAAGTTCTCGAAATTTCTCGCCAAGGTCTCATCGCCCGTGGTCGCTTAAATGACAGTGGCAATGATGAAAGTGGTTTTCTAGAGCCACTGCAAATAATCGCAGATAGTGGCATTAGCCCAGCAGAACGAAAATTACGCTTATTTCATTCCGACTGGGGTGAATCGGTTGACCCGATATTCACAGAGTGTTCTTACTAGACTAGCAAGTCAACCGAAATAAGCAGTCTTATTCTACCTTCCAGACTTCTAGTTTCCATTCGCGTCGGTTATTGGAGCTGACGTTATAGGCTATGAAATACGACTTACCAGCCTCCACTTCAATTTCCAGCGGGGGAATAGAAACAGTCCTGGCGTTTGATATTGTAGGCCTACATAGGCTCAAATCAGCTGTGGATCTTGCCTTGATGATATGTTTGCCAGGCTCTATATTAAAAGCCAGAGGGGTCTTGTTAACCCGCTCACCATTGATGTTATAAACATCAACAGAAAACATACAATCAACTGGTCTGTTTACTGAAGTAACTATTCTGGCTTTCTTTTCATCCGCCACCGCCGGGAATGTAATCAAACCGATTACCAATACTAAAAAAAAACTTTTCATCATCATTTTTGTCTCCAGAGCCTAAGCTCCCGTGTTATTTACCAATACGCATTTAGCTGAATTGTAGTAAGTACTCTGGCTTTGTTCAAAACCGCCAGAGTGGGGGTAATTAACGGTATTACTCTACTTTCAAGATTTCCACTTTCCAGTCTCTATAGCTAGGAGCGCTGGCGTTATATACCAGGAAATAAGACTTACCAGCCTCAACCTCAATTTCCAGTGGGGCTATCCTATTAATTCTAGCGCTTGTGATTGTTGGGTTGCATTTTTTTTTATTTAATCTTGCCTGAAGCTTGAAGGTATATTTACCAGGCTTAATATTAAAAGCCAGGGGAGTCGTAATAACCGACTTCCCGTTTATGTTATAAACGGTAACAGAGAACAAGCAATCCAGAGGCCTGTTTATCGAGGTAACTATTCTAGCTTCTTCCACATCTGCTATAACAGGAAGTGCTATTAAACTGATTAACAATAATAAAAGAATCTTTAGTTTCATGGTTTTGCTCTCCAAGCCCGTGCTTCGTTTTCCAGTGCACACTTTGCCGATCTTGGGTAAAGCTTACAATACTGAGCTGAACTCGAGCTGAACAATGCGGTTATAGCAATTAAACTAGAACAAGCCTAAACCAGGTTTTGTACTAATTGCTCAGTGGGCTGTAAGCCTTCTAGCTTAAAGTCACCAATAGATGTGCGTATTATGCGCAGCGTTGGCAGCCCCACCGCAGCTGTCATCCTTCTAAGCTGCCGGTTTTTACCTTCATGAATACTTATCTCAAGCCAGCTAGTTGGGATTTTCTGGCGCCGACGAATAGCGGGTACCCGTTGCCATAACCAAGCTGGTTTTCGACCTAACAAACGTACTTTTGCTGGTAAAGTCTTACCATCTTTGAGCGACACCCCGTCTGCGAGTCTTTGCAGTGATCTGGCACTAGGTATGCCTTCTACCTGCACTATATAAGTCTTGTCTTTTTTGTAGCGAGGATTACTAATGCGTTGCTGCAAGGCACCATCGTCAGTGAGCACTAACAAGCCCTCACTATCCATATCTAAACGCCCGGCAAGATAAAACCCCGGGCGTTTGATCCACTTTGCCAGCGTTGGCCTATCCTCGGCATCAGTGAACTGGCTCAGTACCCCATAGGGTTTGTTGAACAATATTACTTCCGACATCTGAGCACAAAGCAGTCAATAATCACTTAGAAAGGCAAAGTTAAATCTGGCCGCAAGGAAAGCAACAGGTCACGGAAACAATTCTTGATGCGAGCCAATGCTTCCTCGTTATCGGCATCAAAACGCAGCACTAATACTGGCGTTGTATTGGAAGCCCTAACCAAACCCCAGCCATCCTCAAAGTCTACCCGTAAACCATCGATAGTATTTACCTCGGCATTATCGAAGCGCGCGTGATCTTGAACGAGATCAATAAAGTCGTGGTTTTCACCTTCTTTCATTTTGATTTTTAGCTCAGGCGTACTCACACCTTTTGGCAATGCTTCGAGTACCTCGCCGGGTGATTCTGGTTTCCAAGCTAAAATTTCGAGCAGGCGGCAAGCGGCATAAATACCATCATCAACTCCATACCAACGCTCTTTGAAAAAGAAGTGACCAGACATTTCGCCAGCGAATGGTGATTTCATTTCCGGCATTTTATTTTTGATCAAGGAATGCCCTGTTTTCCACATTAATGGAACGCCTCCAGCCTCGCGAATGGCTTCGGGCAGGTGGCGAGAACATTTCACATCGTAAATAATAGTCGCCCCTGGGTTACGCGTAAGAATGTCGCGAACAAACAATATCATTAACCTATCTGGGTAAATAATTTCACCAGATGGGGTTACAACACCCAGGCGATCTGCATCACCATCGAAGGCAACACCCAAATCCGCTTTGGTATGTTTAACTGCTTGAATCAGGTCTTGTAAATTCTCAGGCTCACTCGGATCAGGGTGATGGTTGGGGAACGAGCCATCAACATCATCATATAAAGCCGCCACATCAGCACCAATAGATTGCAGCACAGATACAGCATTGACCCCGCCTACACCATTGCCGCAATCGGCAACGATTTTTAGTGGTCTAGATAAGCGAATATCATTGGAAATTCGCTCTTGGTACTTGGATAAAACTCCTTCAGTACGAGTTACCCCAACCCCGTCTTCAAAGTCATCTTCCTGAATCATTTTATATAGATTCTGGATTTCCTGATTTGATAAGGTCACTCCACCCAGAACCATTTTTAAGCCGTTATACTCAGGTGGATTATGGCTACCAGTTACCATCACTCCTGAGCCTGAGCCAAAATCAGCGGCTGCAAAATATAATACCCCGGTTGGCACCATGCCAATTTCTATAACATCACAACCGGTACTCAATAAACCCTTCTTCAGGGATTTTATCAAGGCCGGGCCTGAAACTCTTCCGTCCCGCGCAATTACTACAGGGTCTGCCCCGCGCCTAACTGCTAAAGTGCCAACAGCGCGCCCAATAAACCAGGCACCATCTGTAGTCAGGGTCTCGTTTATTATGCCGCGAATATCATAGGCTTTAAAAATACTCGCCTCAGGTTTAACTCGTGCCGCAGGTTCTGTAACTTCAGGGATAAGCTCAGGCTCTTCTGGCACCACAGGTTCCGGCAAATCTGGCTCCAGCTCTGCGCCAGGCTGAGGAGTTTCAATGTGTAACTGACGGGCATTAAACTCGGCCATTTCATCAGCTTGGCGGCGCTCCTCTTTAGCATCAAGAGCACTTGCATCGAGCTCCGGCTCATCACTAATAAGCACAGCTTCTGGCTCAAAGCCCTCTGCTATTGAAGACCTTCTAAGCCAACCAATGACAAAAGTTAGCAAGCCTAATATTATGAATAAGTAGCCATTTTTAGAATTAATTACGCGATTATGGGGTGGTTGCGACCAGCTTACATAAAACAATGAATTTAATACTTTGGCGCGCTTTGCACCGGTCCAACCCTCTGGAGCTGTTCCGATTGATTCTAAATTTGCAAAATGTGAAGCACCAGCTGCTTGCTGTAGGCTTAAAAAGCCTTCTTGCTCACCATGACTGGCAAGTGCATCGAAAAGTAGGTCAGCCTTCCAACTAATTAACAAGAAGCCATCATCACCCTGATCATCTCGCAGTCTGCGCACACCTACTAATAAATTTCTGCCATCATCATGCATCAACTGTATGGCAGACATCCCGTTTTTTTGGGCTTCAAGCAGCATATCGTAAAGCACATAACTTTGGGAATAAATTGACCCGCCTAGGTTACCCAGGGAAAGCTTCAACAAATCTTGTGGATAGGTTCTAGCATCAACTATATTAGTATCCAGCTCCTTCAGAGTAGACACCAGTTCTCCATAGATAATCTTGTTTTGCGCATGCTCGCGTCCAGCGTATAATACTTCGCTGGAACGTAAAACCTGCTCCAATTGCCTGACTACAGTTTCTGAATCCTGCAAAACTACTTGGGCTGAACGCTCCAAGCCACTATAGGCTGATTGGATTTGTGAGTATTTGCTCAGAATTAATACGCCAATCAAGAAAGCTATAAGACCTGCCAGCAGGATAAGGTTTACCAACCAACGAGGGGTGGTTATTTTTTTCTTTGATCTATCAGACTGCATAGATCCTCGATTATCCTTGCTCTTATTAAAAATATTCTTTAAATCAATATTCATTTCTCTCCCCCATCATCACTCACTCCCTGTATGCCCGAACCCGCCAGCACCCCTGCTGCTTGTGACAAATTCATCAACTATATCCCATTGTGCTTGCACCACTGGCACAAAAACCAGCTGGGCAATTCGCTCGCCTGGCTTAATCATAAATGGCAATGCGCTACGATTCCAGCAAGAAACGAATAATTGCCCTTGATAGTCGCTATCAATTAAACCAACCAGATTACCTAATACTATACCGTGTTTATGGCCAAGCCCAGAACGCGGCAAAATAACCGCGGCCAATTGTGGATCTGCAACATAGATTGCCATGCCTGTTGGGATCAGTGTTGTAGCGCCCGGACTTAGCTCCAAATCACCTTCTAAGCAGGCACGTAAATCCATACCTGCCGAACCACTGGTAGCGTACTCAGGTAGCGGGAATTCTTTGCCCAGGCGAGAATCCAGTATTTTTAGTTGTATTTTTTTCATTATTAGTAATTATTAAGAAGCATACCTATTAATAAGATTATAGACTACATCCTTGCGCGGCAGTTGTCCCTTATAAAAGCACTCATAATATGAGAAATTGTACGCATGCCTTCACGAGACTCAAAATGAGTATAAAAAACTGGCCAGAATTGCTGCGCCCACAGGAGAAATTGCACAGCTCAGGTGCTGCGGCACTTAGCGACCCTGAGCTACTTGCGGTCTTGTTAAGAACCGGGAGCCCGGGGTGTAATGCGGTAGAACTTGCCAGCAATATTCTCAGTCAGTGTGGTGGGCTACGACCTTTATTGTTCAGCGATCAAAAGCAATTAAATAAATTACCCGGCATCGGGCCAGCAAAGTCTGCGCAATTGCTCGCAATTGTTGAGTTAAGTCGCCGTTACCTGCGCGAAGGCCTGACTAGAGGAGATGCACTCACTGACCCCGATAGTACCCGCGATTACCTTATAAGTGTGCTGCGAGAGCGCCAGCGGGAGGTTTTTCTGATTCTTTATCTGGATAATCGCCACCGGGTAATCGCAGATGAAGAACTATTTACAGGTACCATTGATGGGGCGGCGGTATACCCGCGGGTTGTGGCGCAAAGAGCGTTAAAACACAATGCTGCAGCTATAATTGTGGCACACAATCACCCTTCTGGAGTAGCCGAACCTAGCCGCGCCGATGAAGCCATTACCCGGCGTTTACGCGATACCCTGGCCTTACTGGATATCCGTTTGCTGGATCATTTTGTGGTCGGTGATGGCCGTCCAGTCTCTTTGGCAGAACGAGGTCTGCTGTAAATACACAAAAATACTCAGCTTTAGGCAATTTATCTGTAATAAATCAATATTTCGGGTATACTATGCGGCTCGTTTTTACATTTTTCAAAATTACAGGATAGTCCGATGGCCAGAGTTTGCCAGGTAACAGGAAAGCGCCCGACAACGGGTAACAACGTATCCCACGCCAACAATAGAACACGGCGCCGGTTTCTTCCCAATTTACACAATCACCGTTTTT
>CAZEFU010000012.1:0-15185 GCA_964511515.1 uncultured Wenzhouxiangellaceae bacterium | reverse complement strand
CGTTCCACCCGTCTGACCGTAGGTACTACCAGCCCCCATAGAAAAAAATCGATCCACATTCGGTGCATAGGCCAGATAGTTATAGGTATGCCGCGTATTCGGCGTGCCATCCAGGTTGTAAAGCTTATTTGGGTTCACGTCCTCTGCCTTTGAGGGCTCAGTCAGGCGGGTCCACTTTTCCTCCATGACGTCGAACACGTACAGCTCATTGCCTGCATAGGCAGCATGACCGCCGCCCCAGACAATCAGGCGATCCCGCGTGCTGTCGTAGGCACCGCCGCTCCAGGAGTCCATTATCGCGTCGGGGCCTTCAACGCCGTAAATGCCGGATGAGATGTCGGGTACAACCTGCTCCAGGTCTGAGTTCGGTACTTCGTACCAGTGCCCCGGCTGTAAGTCATCGATCGCCACAGCTAAACTATAACTACTGCTAAATACGCAGATCGTAAATATGGAAACTAAAAATATTTGAGCACGCACTACACTTCTGTTAAACATCATTTTTATTATCCCTGAAATCACGAGCAAGCCGCTATTTACTAGAGACTACTGAGCACTATGAAGGTACATCACACCATCAATCAATGCGAAATTGATTGTCCGGGTTCTACACTGACCTTCCTCCCAAATTAGTGGGCTTCTCCCAGCATTGTAAACTGGGATGCTACCTATAGTAGTTAGCAGCAAGTTGTAACAAACCCAGTAATGCGTAGCGCAATTATAAGTGATTAAAACAGAGCTCAAGTTCCACTAAAGCCGGATATTGCACCATTGGTCAATTCATATGCTGCGTTCTGTCGCTAAAGCCACTAGTATTTACCGCTCGAATCACTCTATAAAGCCCTGAAGAATGTTTGCAAGAAATTTGAAGTTCTATATACAATGCAATTTAAAGAAAATAGCTCTAAGCCTATTATTATTGACCCTATTGGTTAGCGGCAGCGCTCTTGCTGGCAATGACCAGGTGCAGGCTGAATTTATTCCAAGTGACGTATCTGTGGCTGAGTGGGAAAATATTCAACAACAAATTGCCGTCAATTCTGATCTACAACAGCAAGCTTATCTTAAGCCCTCGAATAATGGTGTGAGTGATTACTATAACTTTGGTTGGTCAGTTGCAGTTTCGGGTGATACTTTAGTAGTTGGGGCATATCGGGAGGCCAGTAATGCCACTGGGGTTAATGGTGATGAAACCGATAACTCTATAGTTTCTGCTGGTGCTGCTTATGTTTTCACACGTGCCAATGGTATATGGAGTCAACAGGCATACCTTAAAGCCTCAAATAGTGAGCGATCTGACCAATTTGGATATTCTGTGGCAATTTCAGGTAATACTATAGTCGTGGGAGCGCGTAGTGAAGACAGTGACGCCACTGGTGTTAATGGCGATGAAACCAATAACCTGAATCAAACCTCAGGCGCTGCTTATGTCTTTACTCGTTCAAATGGCATTTGGAGCCAGCAAGCTTATCTGAAGGCCAGTAATACGAGAGCTTTGGATTTCTTTGGCTTTTCTGTTGCTATCTCAGGTGACTCAATAGTTGTTGGCTCAATAAGAGAAGATAGCGATGCAACAGGTGTAAACGGTGATGAAGACAATGAATTAGCCGGTAATTCCGGGGCTGCCTATGTTTTTACCCGATCAAATGGCACATGGACTCAGCAGGCGTACCTGAAAGCCTCAAACACTGGAACTAATGATGAGTTTGGCTTATCCGTTGCTATTTCAGCTGATACTTTAGTGGTTGGGGCATATCAGGAAGACAGTAATGCTATTGGCGTTAATGGTGATGAAGGCAACAACCTGTACCCTTACGCAGGTGCCGCTTATGTTTTTGCCCGGACTGATACGACCTGGAGCCAACAAGCATACCTTAAAGCCTCGAATACCGAGGTTCTCGATAGATTTGGGTACTCGGTTGCGATCTCTGAAGATACTGTAGTTGTTGGAGCGTACGGAGAGGACAGTGATGCTGTCGGTGTCAATGGTGATGATGCCAATGATAATAGTGAAGGCTCGGGTGCTGTTTATGTTTTTACTCGCGCTGGTACGGAGTGGAGCCAACAAGCCTACCTAAAAGCATCTAATAATGATGCTGGTGATAACTTTGGTTTTTCTGTTGCAATTTCAGATGAAGAAATTGTAGTTGGAGCTAATTTTGAAGAAAGCAACGCTACTGGTGTCAATGGTGATGAGAATAATAATTTAACCAGTAACTCTGGAGCTGCCTATATATTTACTCGTAGTGCAAGTGTATGGGACCAGCAAGCTTATCTAAAAGCCTCAAATACAGGGGCAAGTGATTATTACGGAAGGTCTGTTGCCATCTCTGCTGGTACAGTGATAGTTGGAACACCTGGAGAAGCTAGCAATGCATCTGGAGTAGATGGCAATGGAGCTGATAATTCTGCCACAGGATCTGGGGCATCGTATGTCTATGGTATATCGCCCGGAAACCTTATATTTACTGACAGTTTTGAATAAGCTTCAGTATATTTACTGCTGGCAGCATCGAATATAACGTTAATACTCTCTTAATAATCAAGTAATTTTTAATGGTAACTACACTTTATAAGAACCAAATCCCTGTGCTGAAAAACCAGCACAGGGATTAATGCTTGAAGATTTCAAAATATCACCCTGGCAGAGAAATGCTCTGTAGTGAAACCTAGAATGTGTACATAAGCCGCACACTAACTGTACGACCTGGCTGAGTAAACAAATCCAAATTCCGACCATCATCGGGTATACCAGCCAGAGATGTATATTCAACATACTCTTTATCCAGTGCATTTAACAGACCAAGGCTTAACATCAAGTTCTCGCCGAAGCTATATCGGGCGTAAATATCCAAGACGGTATAACCGCTGCTGGTAAATGTACCTACTTGGTTTTTCTCCATGTCATCAACCCACTTGAGCATACTGTCCATTGAGAAATTACCGTTGTAGTAGTTCATTCCCAGAGTACCAGACAATGGCTGAATAGTAGTTAACTGCTCTCCGGTGCTTTTATCTTCGCTATCCATCCATTGGCCATTTAGGAATACAGTCACATTCTGACCTAATGAATAATCCAGGCGAAATTCTGCGCCCCTGATCATTGCTGACTCAATATTTTGATACTGAAAAACATCAACCATAACCGGGAAAGGAAAACCAAAATCATTGTTGATTTCGTCGATAGTTTCAACGAAGGCTATCTGAATAAAATTATCGTAATCGCTCTGGTAGGCTGAAAAGTTGTAGCCCAAGTTTCCAAATGACCCGCGAATTCCTAATTCAAATGAGTCACTCTCTTCCGGAACCAGCTCATTGGCAGGAATTACCCGGATACCATTACCTGAGAACAATACTTGATCATAATAAAAGTATGCCAGGTCATATGGAGGCACCTTGAAGCCTTGAGCATACTGGAAGAACAAAGTATGGTCTTCGCCTAGCGCATACAGTGCTCCTAGTCTGAAAGATAAATTCGTATCTGTGATTTTCTCTATGATTACATCAGCGCCGCCAGTTGTTTCATCGAAATTAGGATCTGCTTCTGGATCCAGGCTGTAGTAGTCATAACGCAAGCCGGGAATTAAGGTAAGTTTCTCGCCAATTCCAACTGAATCTTGGAGATATACCCCGAACCTCTCGGTAGAGTTTTTCGGGAATGGCGAGGCCAGGCTATCTCTGACAACAGTGCCGTCACTCTGAGTGCGCTTCTCTATTCGGTCGCGCAAGGTATCGGTTGAGTCCCAGTCGAAACCATAACTTACGATATGTTGCAGACCCTTGCCATTGTATATTTTGCTGGCCGACAGGCTTACGCCCCAAGTAACCTGGCTAAACAAATCATCGCGCACTGTATCCCTGTAACCGCCGGGACCTAGAGGCTCTGGTGTATCGTGATTTAAGCTAAACAAATCGGTTTGCTCGGTTTGATTCAGATAGACACTAACATCCAGGTTCTCATACCATATAGATGCATTACCTGTATCTTGGTAACGTAACTGGTATGAGTTGTTTTGCTTCTCGTTATAACTCTCCTGCGAATTTATTGTCCACCCGGTAAGACCACGGTACTCACCCTTGTCACTGCCATCATCAGGAATATCCACTTCTTGTTTGTAATAATCAAATGAGAAAGTTAACTTTTGCGTAGCACTGAAGATGTAATCGGTTTTAGCCAGGAGGCTATTTGAAACGACATCGGCTGCTGGCCTGTTGTCATTAAAATTTTGGGTCTCATTGCCATTACGGTTTTTGTAACTAATTAGAGTTTCAAAATTACCAGCCCTGAATGCACTCAAAATACCTGCGCCGATTTGAGTAGAACGACCATCATAATCACCATTAAAAGACAGGTAATAATCTTCGGCGCCAAGCAGGTCGCCAGCATCTTTGGTTCTAAACGCTACGATACCGCCCAATGCATCAGCGCCATACAAAGAAGATGCAGCCCCTTTTGCAACTTCTACCTGTTTAAGCGTATCAACATCAATAAACCCACGTCCGATAATATCGTTGGCACCATTGGCACCATAGCCCTCATTCATGCGCATGCCATCTTTGATCATCATCACCCGATCAGCACCCATGCCCCGAACAATGAAGTTCTGTGCAGTTCCGTTGGAACCAGTTATTTCGATACCTGGTTCATATTGGAACAGTTGTGCCATATCGCTGACCATTTGATTAACGATATCTTCCTCGGTCATTACCGAGACACTACCAGCTACATCACTGATGCTCTGCTCTATCCGACCACCAACCACAACCATGGTATCTTGCTCGGCAATATCAGAGTCATTATCTTCTAGATCATTTTCAACATTCTGCGCTAGTGCGCACGATGCACCCAGTCCAAATATGGCAATAGACAAAACTTCTACCAGACGGGTTCTTTTTAACAAGGGGTTCATTGGGGTTTTCGCTCCGTTTCATTCTCAGCTAATTCTCAGCCTGAGTGTTTTGTGTTGTGTAAACGCATTTGTTTTTCATGCGTTTTCGAATTACTTTATTCATGTATTCCATCTCCCGGTCTTCATTGACAAACATTGGCGGGGTCTGATCAACTAACAGAATATAATCGCCAGTTTTTGCATCTTCTGTTGTCCAGGTTGGTGCTTGTGGGTCTTTCACAGATATAGGGTTGATTACAGCAAGTTTTAGTTCCGGCATACGGATTAGTAAACGCTCAACCGTGCCAAGAGCTGAAACCGAATGGAAACTGCCCGTTAGGTGCAATACTTTGCGACCTGGGTTCTGTTGTAAATGCGTAGCAATTGTTTCTGCCATAGTGTCATCGCGTAATACCTGTGCAGAAAAACTACGCACAGCCATTTTCATTGCAGCATCACTATATTTCTTGCTCTTTTTAGTATCGGCGGAAACATCTTCTTCACTGCTGTTATGCGACCTGCTGCTACTCATAAAACCAAGGTATTTATCCCGATATGGTCCTTCATGTAAATTAAGCTCTTGCGCCAGCCAACCGCGATCTGGCATAGGTATTTTATCTAAAACCTCTGGCCCTTCTTTACCCACGCAAATTACAGCATCTTTAGGTGCATTTGCAGCTAAAACCGGTAGCCCGCGAGATTTTGCAAACTCGACCAGTGGGCGGTAACTCTGTTCATAGTTATCCCAACCACGCCCATCTTTCTGTAAGACTTTCTCTCCAACTTCCCCACGTAAATATTGATCAAGTAAGGGCTGGGTGTCGCGCTCAAACTGTTCCAGCGATAAGGTCATATCAGAATTTTTTGCCTGTAGGGCAGCGAAAAGCTGCATCTGCGCCAGGTGAATACCCGAATGGCCGTGAAATTCACCAAAAAAGACTACATCGTATTCACTTAATTGCTTTGCGACCTGCTGTAGTGATTGCACACTGGCGTCACTCCCGCGTAACCAGATTGTGTCGTAAGTAGTAGCTATAGGAGCAAGTCTAACTACAGGCTCGGTAATCTGATCAGAGCTAGTGGAAGCGCACGCTGCCAAGCCTGAAATCAGGATAAATATTAACAATATTGGTAGTTTTCTCATTCTAAGTAGCCTCATTAGTAAATAATTATTAAACCAGAGTAATTTATCGCTCTGCTGCTTATTTCAGGTTTCCTGTCATACAGTGCAATAATATAGAGAATAGTGCATTAAATGTCAGACTTCACTGATCACAAACTAAAATTATTTAATATTTACCTATGTTGTCTAAATGCGAATGATTCTCATTATACGTCATCACAAATAGAGTTGCATGATCTAGATCAAAAAAATCCACAAATACACACGAATGCAAGATACAATTTTGCTCACCTGTGCTGAACTGTATATCCCAGAGGTGGTATTTTGGAAAACATACGAGTAAAGCCACCATAATTAACTTCATGCTAGGGCATTTTTTCCTGAGCTTAGCCATATCGAGATCAATATGAGAATATTTCTGACCACACTTGTAGTTCTTCTAATGACAACTAGCCTCTATGCCGAGGATTTAATTTATCACCACGACCTGCGCGTAGAAGTAGATCCAGCCAATCAAACAGTGGCAGTTATTGACTCAATCAGAATTCCTGAGAATATCGACTTATCAAATCTGAATTTCTCTCTACATGCTGGCTTGTCACCAGTTAGTCTGAACGATGGTGTATCGATTGTTGAAATAGAAGAGATAACGCAGAGTACAGATAAAGGCATGGATCAAGAAGACCATAGCTCAGTATTTAAGACCAATAACTACAAAATTGAATTCAGTGGCGAGCAACCAGAAACTCTGGTGATCAAATACGGCGGCATCATTCACCATCCAGTCAAACAGATAAATGAGGAATACTCGCGTGGTTTCAGTCAGTCACCGGGCCTTATTGCAGAGCAAGGCGTTTATCTCTCCGGATCAACCAACTGGGTGCCTTCTTTTGGAGATGAATACATTACCTATAACTTAGAAGTGCGGGTTCCAGCCGGCTGGCGCACTGTTAGCCAGGGAACTAGAACTAGCTTGTCTGAAGATGGCAAATATCATACTGATAACTGGGAAGTTACCACTCCTACCGAGGAAGTATTTGTTATCTCAGCCCAATTTACTGAGTACCAATACCAAGTTGGAAACGTAACCGCAATGGCATTTTTACGCGATAAAGATGACGGTCTGGCTAATAAGTATTTAGAAACCACAGCGCAATATCTAGAAATGTACCGGGGACTGGTCGGGGTTTATCCTTATTCCAAGTTTGCCTTGGTTGAGAACTTCTGGGAAACCGGCTACGGCATGCCCTCATTCACCCTGCTGGGCCCACAAATTATTCGTTTCCCGTTTATTCTGCACTCTTCCTATCCGCATGAATTACTGCATAACTGGTGGGGTAATGGTGTTTTTGTTGATTTTGAAACCGGCAACTGGTGTGAGGGTTTAACCGCTTATATGGCAGACCACCTGATAGCGGAACAACGTGGTAGCGGCGCCGCCTCCAGACTTTCCACTCTGCAAGGATATACCGACTATGTAACTCCGGAAAATGAATTTCCGTTAAAAGACTTTATCTCTCGCACCAACGCCTCTTCTTCTTCAATCGGCTATGGCAAAACGGCAATGATGTTCGATATGTTGCGCGAGGATGTAGGTGATGAAAATTTCAAACGAGCATTACAGAAATTTTATCGAGACAACAAGTTCCAACGCGCTGGTTATAGCGAGATCCAGAAATCTTTTGAAGAGGTCACCAATATTGACCTTGGTGTTTTTTTTGATCAATGGGTTAATCGTAGCGGTGCCCCTGAATTAAGAATTAAGTCAGTGGCATTAAACAATGGCTTGGTTGAACTTGAACTGGAGCAAATCCAAGCTGGCGATGCCTATACTCTTTCGGTACCAGTAGTTGTTTACACAGCTGATAAAGCCAGCAAGCAAATGTTGGAGATGGATCAGAAACTACAAAAATACAGCCTGCAAGTAGAAGGAGAAGCTCTGCGAGTGGATGTTGACCCTCAGTTCAACCTTATGCGTAGATTGCATTACAAAGAAATACCCCCGGCATTATCGAAAATGTTTGGTGCCAGTAAAACCCTGATGATTTTACCGAGCAATACCAGCGATGAAGCTAAAGCTCGATACCAGCAACTGGCTAAAATCTGGAAAGCCGATAAGGGCGAAGAATTTCAAGTAAAACTTGATTCTGAAGTTAGTGATCTTCCTGAAGATCGCAGTGTATGGGTACTGGGCTGGAACAATAGCTGGCGCAAGGCTATCGATACTGCGCTGGAATCTTATGCTGCCCAGATCGGTGCAGATACTGCCCGCTTTGGCAGTCAAACCGCAAATGCCGCCGAGAACAGTCTGGTGATAGTCACTCGCCACCCAGCAAACCCGAATTTGGCAGTAAGCTGGCTGAGCGCACACGACGCTGAAGCTGTAGCTGGGCTGGCGCGTAAATTACCGCACTACGGTAAATATTCCTACCTCGGTTTTACCGGTACAGAACCCACCAATTCGCTCAAAGGCCAATGGCCGGCAGTTGGTTCCCCGCTTTCTGCCGATCTTGTCGACCAGCCCGGCCAGCTACCGGCACTTAAAAAACGCCCTGCTTTAGCAATGCTGGCACCTGTATTTAACGCTGCCAGAATGCAGAAAGATGTAGAAATTCTCGCTGCCGATGATATGCAGGGCCGGGTTCCAGGTTCAGCCGAACTAGACAAAGCCGCCGATTATATTGCCCAGGAATTTGCCCAGGCCGGCCTTAAACCTGGCGGTGATAATGGCACTTATTTCCAATCATTCAAAATCAAAGCTGAGAATGGTGAGCAAGTTACTGTTAAGAATGTCCTTGGCGTTATTCCCGGCAAGCAAGAAAAAATGCAAGGGCAATCAGTTGTTCTAAGTGCTCATTACGACCACCTTGGAAAAGGCTGGCCTGATGCTGGTGATGGCAATAAAGGCAAGATTCATAATGGTGCAGATGACAATGCCAGTGGTGTGGCGGTAATGCTTGAGCTTGCTCGCACCTTAGGTAAATCGATGAAACCTGAACGTGCAGTAGTATTTGCCGCTTTCAGTGCTGAAGAAGCAGGACTGTTAGGTGCCAGATACTATGTGGAAAACTATAAAGCCTACCCAGTTGAAAAAGTTATTGGTAACTTAAACATTGATACCGTTGGTCGCCTTGGAGAAAACAAACTATTAATTCTTGGCTCCAATTCCGCCCGTGAATGGAAATTCATCTTTATGGGCGCAAGCTTCGTAACCGGGGTGCAAACCGAATTACCAAGCCAGGATATTTCCTCTAGCGATCAAGTCGCCTTTATTGAAGCGGGCGTACCGGGCGTACAATTTTTTGCTGGAGCCAGCCCCGATTACCATAAACCTAGCGATACTGCCGATAAAATAGACTACAACGGCCTGGTTAAAGTGGCAGCAATAGTCAGAGAAGGAGTTGACTACCTTGGCACACGCCCAGAGCCAATGGGCTACCAAGGTCAAAAGAAATCTACTAAGGCAACACCAGCTAAGCCAGTAAAAAGACCAGCAGGCGGCCGTCGTGTAAGTACCGGAATCATGCCAGATTTCGCATTTAGCGGTAAAGGCATGTCTGTAGGAGCTGTGAGTGATGAGTCACCCGCAGCCCAAGCAGGATTAGCAAAAGGCGATGTGATAACTGCAATTGATGGCGAGCAAGTAACTGATCTGCGTAGCTATTCAGACCTGCTGAAGCAATACGCTCCAGGCGATGATGTTGAAATAACTTACAGCCGTGATGGTGCCAGCAAGGTCGTTAAACTGACATTGGGGTCTAGATAAGTCACCTTTGAGCACATATCCTAAATATTGACATCTGCCGCCTCATATGTACATTGTACATATGAGGCGGCTTAATTTTACATGGGATAAAAGGAAAGATAAAGATGAGCAATTGGTATATTGGAGCGAAAGAAAATGAAAGATCATTATGACTTTACAAAAATGAAGGGAAGAAAAAATCCTTATATTAAACACCTTAAACAACCAGTAACTATACGTTTAGATTGTGATTCTGTGGATTATTTTAAATCCCTATCAGAAGAATCAGGGATTCCATATCAAACATTAATTAATTTATATTTGCGTGATTGCACTCTGAACCAGAGTAAATTAGGCATGCGCTGGAAATCTTAAACAAATACCAATCGTTTCACTAAGCAGTGGTTTATAATTACATATCAATTTACCCTGCAAATACTAAGATAGCCAAGAATAATCATGAGCTCTGAAATCAGAAAACTACAACCGAATAGACTTTGGAACAATTTTTCCGACCTCAATGCTGTACCGCGACCATCTAAGAAAGAAGATCGGGTCCGGCAATTTATGGTGGATTTTGGCAATAAGCTCAACTTGGAAACAATTGTTGATCCGGTTGGTAATGTGATTATCAAGAAACCTGCAACAGCTGGTATGGAAGATCGCAAAACTGTGGTTATGCAATCCCACCTAGATATGGTTTGTCAGAAAAATAATGATACTGATTTTGACTTCGATACCATGGGCATAAAAATGTGGATTAATGATGACTGGGTCAAGGCTGAGGGTACAACACTAGGCGCTGATAACGGCATTGGTGTTGCTTCAATTATGAGTATTTTAGAATCCACTGATATTGCCCATCCAGCAATTGAAGGCTTGTTTACCATTGATGAAGAAACTGGCATGACTGGCGCACTTGGCTTGCAAGCAGGCTATCTTGATGGGGAAATATTGCTGAATCTAGATACTGAAGATGATAATGAGATCGGGGTTGGCTGCGCCGGTGGTATTGATGTAAGCGCTAGAAAAACATATCAACCAGTAGCGATAACTGGAAACTCCGAGGCTCTACGAATTACTGTAAAAGGTCTGCGCGGCGGCCATAGTGGTATGGATATTCATCGGGGTTTTGGCAATGCCAATAAAATGATGAATCGAATTTTGTTTGCTTTAAATGAACATATTTCAATTACAGAAATTGATGGCGGTAGTTTACGCAATGCGATTCCACGGGAGAGTAATGTAATTATTACGACTCTCGATGCATGCAAAGTACAAACAGTATTTAATAAAATAGCAGCGGAAATTAAAGCCGAATATATAAGCACTGAACATCATATGGAGATCTTGCTTGATCCTGCTGATCTTCCTGCTACTGTTCTTACAGCGGACGAGCAAACTAATCTGCTTAAATCTACTTATGCCATCCACAATGGTGTTTTCAGAATGAGCCCAGATATTGAAGGGCTGGTAGAAACTTCCAATAGCCTCGCCCGTATAGTTGTAAAAGATGGTGAAATCGAAATTAGCTGCCTGACCAGAAGCTCGGTCGATTCTGGCAAAATGGATCTTGCTTATCAGCTAAAAAGCGGCTTTGAATTGGGCGGTTTTGAAGTTGATTTAAGTGGTGCATACCCTGGCTGGAAACCGAACCCGAATTCTGTGATTTTGAAAGTTCTAGAAGAAATATACGAAGATATATTTAATAAAAAACCAGATGTACTGGCCTGTCACGCAGGTCTGGAATGCGGCATTTTAGGTACTAACTATCCGCAAATGGATATGATTTCATTTGGCCCGAATATTCGTGGGGCGCATTCGCCAGACGAGCGAGTTAGCATTACTTCTACGCAGAAGTATTGGAAGTATTTATTGGAGATACTGAAAAATATTCCCGCAGCGTAGTTAAGGATTAACTAAGCTCAACCGCCGTCAATAACAGCCTGTGGGATGTTGTAAGTCTCACAGCCATCAATTGTTATTGACCATAAATCCGCATCACACTGGATCTCTATTTCGCCACCACCAAGAATGCTTAATGTGTCGCCATCAAATTGCAGAATTCTTTCCTCCCCATCAGCACGCATAATTGTAATTACTGCCCGCCCTGCTTGCGGGCCACGCTTAACTCCTGCGGCGCAATCGCCTGGCTCAGCAAAACCATTGAATTTACACTCTAATCGCATAGTAGCGTCAAAATTGGTGATACTGTACGGTGCAGTATAATTATCTGCGCTATTGTTGCCGGGCAAGCCCGCAGTATCCCAGTAAATATAAATGCTTTTATCTTCAAAGAGAAAAATCAGCCCGGCCTTGCCCAAGCCTTCTTGCCGATATACTTTCTTACCATTAGCGTCCAGATAGTTACCTGGGCTCTGACCTGTTGAGGTTAAGTCATAGTAGGTATCTTTAGATAGACTGATGGTGATATTTCCCTGGTGCTGGCTAAATACACAGGGAACTGGATCATTGCCTTGATCACTACCGCTTGGGTAAATATCACAACGAGAGTCTAAGCCGTCAGCAACTGCTAGGCTTGGGGCTGCAACTAACATCGAGGCCAGAAGCGCGATGATAGGCATTGGAATTATAAGAAATTTAACCATTAATCTTCTTTCCACTGTCATTAACGCCATACTACTGCGTTTGCTAGGTTCAAGCAAAAACGAATTTGGTAAAGCGATGCTTGGCTGCAACCGTATCAATCAGAAAGTTATTTCGGCCACCATTAACAATCCACATTTCCACACCATGCTGCTGGCAAATCTCTGCTGCTTGAAGCTTTGAAGTCATCCCACCAGTACCGATGTCTGATGGGCGCTCATCAATCATCGAGCTTACTGTCGCCAAATCATTCACTTCATCTATAAATACGGCGGCGGCATCAGCATGCGGATTGGAGGAAAACAAGCCATCAATATCTGAGGCAAGAACCAGGATATCCGCAGCCAACAATCCGGCAACATAGGCCGAGAGTTTGTCGTTATCGCCAAACTCTAACTCCTCGGTTGCAACTGTGTCATTTTCATTGACTATGGGTACATATCCATTGGCGAGCAAATCATTGAGGGTTTCCCTGGTATTAGCTTCGGCGACTGGATTGCTGAAATCTCGATAGGTCAGCAAGCACTGAGCACTCCTGATATCAAAATCTCGGAATATTTCTTGATAGATCTGCATCAATAATGGTTGACCAATTGCCGCCATTGATTGTTTTGATTCTAAGCTCTGCCAGCTATTAACTTCAATAAAATGTTTGGCTGCAGCAATCGCACCAGATGACACCAAGATAATCTCGTATTCGGCTTTAAGTTGAGTTATTTGCCGCGCAATATCTTCAATCTTACCTCGCGATATGCGTTCTGTTTCTGCGGTAAGGGTTGATGAACCCAGCTTTAACACTAATCTCTTTTTTCGATTAGCCACGAGCTTGCCCTTGGCCATCAATAAACCACTTATTAGTTACCAATTCCGATAAACCAACCGGGCCACGAAAGTGCATCTTCTGCGTAGATATTGCTATTTCAGCACCCAGGCCAAACTGGCCACCATCAGTAAAACGCATTGATGCATTGTGATAAACAGCGGCGCAATCTGCTGTTTGCTGAAACTTTTCTGCCAGTTGCCGGTTATTGCAAACAATTACGGCTGAATGTCCGCCAGAATACCGATTAATCATCCTTAGCGCCTGATCTTCATCATCAACCAGGCCTATCAAGATTTTTGCAGCTAGAAATTCCTCTGACCACATTTCATCATCAGGCATAGCCAGCACTTTATCATTGAGATCTTGCACTGCAGCATCGGCAAAAACTGTAATTCCCTGGTCTAGTAATGCAGTAACCATTCTTGCTAACTGTTGTTGTAAATCTGGAACCCCCTTATGCAACAGAATCTTATCTAGTGCATTGCAAACACTCAAGCGTGATTTACCATCGCTTGCTAGCGTAATTGCCATTTCGAAATCACAATCGGCATCTGCATAAAGAAAATTATTGCCGCGCCCACTGATAAGTGCGGGTACTGAGGTATTGTTTTGTACAAACTTAATCAATTGATCGCCACCGCGCGGAATTATCAGATCAATAGCATGGCTGTTATCACGAATTAACGCCTGTGTTTGCTCTCTATCTAAGTTAAGGGACTCTACAAAATCCACATCCAGCCCACTATCAGCCAATGCCCAGTGCCAGAGGTCTACCAAGTGTTGATTAGTATTTACAGCCTCTTTCCCGCCTTTTAGCAAGATTCGGTTGCCTGCCTTGAAGGCTGTAATTGCAGCCTCAATAGTTACATCTGGCCTGGACTCATAAATTATCAATATTTTACCAAAGGGCACACTGCGGTTTTCAATATGCAGGCCATCCTCGCGCTGATGCTTATAGAGTACCTGGCCTTCTGGGTCTTGCATGTTAATAACCCGATCTATTGAAGCTATCATGCCATCGATTTTAGTATCATCAACCGTTAAGCGATCTAACAGTGCAGGATCTGCTTCCTGATTAGCTAGAACATCTAACTGGTTAGCCAATAATATCTGCTCCCTACTCTCATTAATTAGGCGAGCTAGAGTATGTAGGGTCTGATTTTTAAGCGCAGTTTCCATAAAAGCATTCTAGCCTGAAAATTATTAATTATCTTGATTAACATCAGCTAAAACTAAATCACCAATATTCAGTCAAACTCGGGGTAAAATAGGTGATATATGCGTATACATTCTGGAAAAATTAAATGAATTATTCTGTATGGCCAAGGTTTCTACTGCTACTGGTGCTCTTGTTGCCTTTTAGTAGCCAGCTATCGGCTCGAGAAAAATTCTATGAATTCAAGAGCTCACACGACCTTAAACTACAGAAACAGCTCGAAGAATTGCTAGAAAACAAGGGCATGCATAAGCTCATACATAATGAAAAACTTGCCCTAATAATCATCGATATTAGTAATCCAAATAAACCTAGAGTGGCAGATGTTAACGGCGCATATATGATGTATGCCGCCAGTTTGCCAAAACTTGCCATTCTTGTAGCTGCATTTATTAAGGTTGAGCGCGGCCAGCTAAATCTGGATGACAAGCTTTGGGATGATATGAATCGAATGATCCGCTTCTCGAGTAATAGCGCAGCTACCAGAGTGCTCGATTTGGTTGGGCGTGATGACCTAGTAGAAATATTACAAGAACCTGGTTACCGTTTCTACGATAGCAAACTTGGTGGTGGTTTATGGGTTGGCAAGGCTTATTCGAAAAGTAGTGCTTATCGTCGCGACCCATTGAAACAACTTTCGCACGCTGCAAGCCCGGTACAAGCTGCCAGAGTTTATTATTTGCTTGCCACCGGCAAGCTTCTAAGCCCAGAGTTAAGCAAGAAAATGTTGCAAGTATTAGCCAAGCCTGGAATTAAACATAAATTCGTTAAAGGTATTGAGA
>CAZEFU010000011.1:0-15450 GCA_964511515.1 uncultured Wenzhouxiangellaceae bacterium | reverse complement strand
ATAGTCATCAAATTCAGTCATATACAAGGTGCTGGTATAGGAGCCAGCAATGCTTACGCTGTCGCTGATATTGGTGTGGAAACCAATCTTGAAACCACCACCAAAGGAGGTATCTGCGCCATTATTGGTCAAGTTACTTGGAAACTGGGTACCTCCGCTGGCATTAAAGGTTTTGGTGAAACCAGCAAAAGATGCTAAGCCTTTAGCCTCAAACATCTGGAATGCCAGTACTGCAGCAACTCCAATTGAGGTTCGGTCAGATACTTTACGCGCATAGGAGAGATCCAGTATTGCTTGGGACAGGTTAATTCCTGTTGGAGTGCCGCCACCAAAAACACCAGGGAAAGTCATTGGTCCAGCAGGTCCTGGGCCGTCGGGGTCAAAGGTTGCAGTGCCACCACTCCAGTCAGTGTTCATGCCGCCACGGCCATAAAAAGCGAAGCCCCAGCCGCTATTGTTGTCAATTTTCCAGGTCCCAGCGATATCTGGGATCAAGAAAATATTGCTATTACTGGTTTGTGAGTCTGGGCCGAGAGTAAATGCACCAAAATTACCGTTTGCCTGACTGGGAGAGGTTTTATATTTACGCTTTGGTGAGAAAATGGAAATCCCAAAATCAAACGCATCACCTATCTCAGTTAATGAGGCAGGGTTATTGGCAATCGCTACTGCCTCATCAGGTATTGCCATACCAGCCCCAGCCATAGCTTTATTCTTGGCACCAATGCCGTGACTATTATAGCCGTTTGTGGCAAATGCTGTTGGCATTGCCAATAAACAAGCCATAGTTAACAAAATTCTTCTAGAGCTGAAACTCATGGGTTTTCTCCGTTGGGTATCTGGGGTTGTGCATTATTTTATGTGCTCTTCTTAACAATATTGGCACATTTGTTAGTCGAATATTAATATATCAGACATTATGAATTAACGAAATACTAATCTATTTCACTGGCAGTGTAAAATGCTCACTGGTTTGCTTTACAATAATCCTCTGCTAAAGGATGACTAATTTCACATTCCAGCGCCGCCAGATGCGTGTAAAATCTCTAATGTAGCTATTAGACAGAGGGACACAAATATGAACTCACCAACCACCACCGAAGACGAGCCAGTAATTGAAACAGAGTTTCTGTCGCTTGCTGAGAGTTACCCACGATTGTGTGCGATCTCAACTTTAATAGGCTGGGCCGTTGCATTTGGGGTCATTTTGGGAAGTGAATACTGGCTTGATAAGGTTATATTGCCGGGTTTATTGCTACCAGTGTTGGGTTTGCTAGCGCTCTTATCAGTACTCTTTAGTTATTTCTCTGCAAAGGTGTGTGCATATCAACGAGGTGAATTCGACCTGATGTTCAAAAGTGGGCTTTGGTGGAAAAAGAAAACCGCAGTTAGTTTTTCCAGAATCCAACACATTGATCTTTCTCATGGGCCTTTGGAGCGAAAGCTTGGCCTAGCTAGCTTGAAGTTCTTTACCGCTGGTGGCAGTTCCTCAGATTTAAAGATACCAGGCTTACCAAAAGCTGATGCTGAGCTAATCCGCGAGCATATTCTTAAATATACCGAAGCTGAGTATAAGTCTGCTCATGGAGAATAAGTTAGAGCATTGGCAGAGGCTATCGCCATTGTCGGTGATATTCTTTCTGGGTAAAACGATTGTGCGCTTGTTAAAAGATGCCCTGCCGATTTTCGCCCCTATGCTCATATTTATTTTCGCTTCCGGCAATCGGGTAACTACAACAAGTATGGCGGTGGCTGCAATTGCTGCTTTTCTGATTGGTGGGGCAGTTTTACAATTCTGGTTTTTCAAATTTCGCCAAGTGGAAGACAAAATACTGATAAATGATGGCATATTCCAGAAAAACCGCAGGGTCATTCGTTTTGATCGGGTACAAAATATTAATGTTTTAACCCCAATTTACTTCCGCCCCTTCGGCTTGGTTACCTTGCAAATAGAAACCGCAGGCTCGAAAGGAAATGAAGCCGACCTTGCCGGAATACCAGTACCTATGGCTGAGCACCTGCGTGAACTAATGCTGCAGCACCAAGCTACTAAGCAATTGGATCAAAAAGACCAGTCGCAACAAGCGGGGAGTGCGTTAGAGAGTAGAGTTGTAGCAACGGCATCTTTGCGCGATGTTGTGGCCTACGGGGTTTCTAGCAACAGTGTGTTTTTGATTGTGGCAGTGTTGGCACCAGTATTTGGCGCGGCTAGTAATAAAGTCACGAACATGATTGAAGATAATCTTACTATATTAGTAAACCTACTCGGTGGTAGCTTTATGGGAGCAGGCCTATTAATTGTTCTTGCGGTCATTATTTTAATGTTCCTGTTATCTATTGTTGGAGCGATATATCGCTATTACGGCTATGAATTAAGTCAAGAACAAACAGCTCTGAAACGCCGTAGCGGTTTAATTACACGTTTCGAGGAGTCGTTAAAATTAGTAAAGGTACAGGCATTCACCACCCAAAGTAACTTTATCGGGCGCATGATAAAGCGCCAGAATGTTATTTTGGGGCAGGTAACTGCATCCTCGCATGGCAAGCCAGGTAAGCAAAATATATTTATAGTGCCAGCCCGAACCGAGCAGCAACTGCCTGAGCTTTTAAGCCTTGTGTTTGCACAGACACCAAATCTGATACCAGAATCAAAAATTGATAAGCGCTATATTCTCAAGACTTGGATAGTTACCTTTGTTATTCCAATTACAATCGCTGCTGTGGTTTTTGCTGGTGATGGCTGGTTGAGAAGTCTAGTTATCGCAGTAGTCGCAATGGGCTTGGCCTTGCCTTTGGTAATAAAGCGCTGGAGTATGTTTAGGTTTGGTTTTGGTGATGGTTACGGGTTTTTCAAAAGTGGCTTATTTGGTTTTAAGAGAACGCTATTTCCGCTGTACAAGGTTCAGTATGTAGAGATTAAGCAATCGCCCTTACAGCGGCGACGAGACCTGGCGACACTTAGGATCTCATTGGCTTCAGAGAGTATTGTTATCCCGTATATTCCAATGCTTACAGCTGAGCTCTGGCTCAAGACAATTAAGCAAGCCGTTGTTAACGATAAATCGCCATGGTTTTAAGGTTTAACAGCCTTCCAAGTCTTCGTCACTACAGTACATCTCGTAGAAAAGGTCAATAATTCTTTCAACTTCTGGGTGATCCAGAGAGTAAAAGATAGATTGCGCCTCACGGCGATTTTTGACGATACCCTGAAGGCGCATTCTTGAGAGATGCTGTGATAGAGGTGATTGCGCTATACCAACGGTTTTAGCTAGCTCGCCCACTGACATTTCGCCTTCTTTTAACTGGCACAAAACCATTAAGCGATCCGGGTGGCTGAGAATTTTCATCATCTCGCAAGCCTTCTCTGCGGCGTCTTTCATCTCATCAATACTTTGTTCTGTTACTTGCATGTGCTGATTTACCATATTTTTCAAGAATTTCTCCGCGAAATTGCGGATTTCCACAAGAAATTTTAATCCATGCTCGTATATGATATATATTTAATATAATATATGCAGTCTGGATGTCTAGGCTATAGTAACTAGAAGACACACGCAAGAACAGGATTGCTTTAATTTATGCGACAAAATAAAGTTGAAGAATTAGATAAGCTATTGACCACAATTGCAGATGCAGGTGAAAAACTGCCTACTCTGGAAAGGCGAAAATTTCTTAGCCAAGGTCTGAGCATGCTCGGCGGCGCGGCTGCTATGGCTGCGGGCGGCACGGCCTTAGCTGCAGCTGGCTCTAAATATGCGCCACCTAATGTTCCGCCTTGGACCAAATCCCTTGGTCAGGGAGTTATTACTGACCCCTACGGTGTTCCATCACCTTTCGAAAAAGAAGTGGTGCGCAGGAATGTACCCTGGTTAACAGCCGACCGTATTGCGTCTATTAGTTTCACGCCTTTAGCTGACTTAAAAGGAATTATCACTCCAAGCGGTTTGGTCTTCGAGCGTTACCATGCTGGTCGCCCCGAGATTGACCCAGATGAGCATCGCTTGATGATTCATGGAATGGTGGAGCGGCCAATCATCCTGACGATGGATGATTTAATGAAATTTCCATCAACCAGTATGATTCGTTTTCTGGAATGCCCAGCAAATGGTGGTATGGAGTGGCGCGGCGCGCAGATGACCAAGCTACAGTTCACCCACGGCATGCTCTCATGCTGCGAATGGACCGGAGTTTTGTTATCTACAATTTTGGCAGAAGTTGGAGTCAAAAAAGGTGCTAGCTGGATTCTGGCTGAAGGCGCTGATGGAGCGCATATGAGCCGTTCTATTCCAATGGAAAAAGCCCTGGATGATGCCTTGGTTGTATTTGCCCAAAATGGTGAGGCATTGCGCCGTGAGCAAGGTTATCCAATTCGCTTGATTAATCCTGGTTGGGAAGGCAATACCTGTATTAAATGGCTGCGGCGCTTGGAAATAGGCGATTCTCCTTATTATCAGCGCGAAGAAACCTCGAAATACACTGATTTAATGGCTGATGGCACAGCGCGTGAGTTTACTTTTGTTCAGGAAGCCAACTCGGTGGTCACTTCACCGTGCCCAGAAAACCCACTCAAAGGCAAAGGTAAGTATTGGCTTGAAGGGTTGGCCTGGTCTGGTAGAGGCAAAATCAAGGCAGTGGATGTTTCCCTTGATGGTGGCATCAACTGGCGACCAGCACGCTTGACCGGGATGATCGAACCACGGGCTTTGACTCGTTTTGGTATGGAGTGGGACTGGGATGGCTCACCGGCATTGATTCAGAGCCGGGCGATTGACGAAACCGGCTATGTCCAGCCTACCTATACACAGTTACGAGCAGTGCGTGGCAGTAGTTCGATATATCACAAAAATGCCATTCATACATGGCGCTTACATGCTGATGGGAGTGTGACGAATGTGCAGATTTCCTAAGCTCGCTTTGCTTATAAGTTTTGCCTTTGTTATGTCCCTACTAAGCAGCAGCCTGAGTGCAGAAGATAAAGCTGCCGGCCACTACGGTTATGGCAAAATGGCAACCGCGGCTGAAATAGCTGGCTGGGATATTGATATTCGTCCAGATGGACGCGGGCTACCGGATGCATCAGGTTCAGTTGAAGATGGTGAGATGTTATATGAAGACATTTGCGCCTCCTGTCACGGGTCTTTTGGTGAAGGCGTAGGTCGTTACCCTGTATTGGCAGGTGGTGAGGGCACGCTAAGCGAATCTCGTCCTGAGAAAACCGTTGGTAGCTTTTGGGCATACACATCTACGCTTTTTGACTATATTCGCAGAGCCATGCCTTTTCCTCAGCCTGGCTCTCTCAACGATGAAGATACATACGCAATTACCGCCTATGTACTGTATTTGAATGACTTGGTAGAAGATAATTTTGTGCTTTCCAGAGAGACTTTCCCAGAGGTTGCCTATCTGCCAAATCACGGCAATTTTACTCCTGACCCTCGCCCGGATGTAAAAGCCGTTCGCTGTATGCGCGATTGCAAGGATCCTGCCAGTGTAAGAATTACCTCAGAGCCAACAATTACGGCTGAAGAAGTCGCAGCTGCTGATGATACAGTGGTCAAGGCTACTGCTGGCCAGGAGAAGGGAGCAGATGTATACAACAGTGCCTGTGCTGCTTGCCATAACTTAGGGGTTGCTGGAGCACCGAAACTAGGAGATAAGGCTGCTTGGAAGTCTCGTCTTGAGAGCGGCGAAGATAGCTTGATAAAAAATGCTATAGAAGGCTTTCAGGGAAAAAGCGGATTTATGCCAGCAAAAGGCGGGCGTGTGGATTTGTCCGATGCTGATGTCGCGGAAGCTGTAAAATTCATGCTCGCAGAATCAATAAATTGAGTTTGCGTGCAACTATTATTATTTAGGAGTTATTTAAATGAAAATCCGTTTGATACTGTGTAGTGCAACAATGCTTCTGTTAGCGCCAATGATGGCCGCTGCAGATACTGGAGCCGATACCTATAATACCGCTTGTGCAGTTTGTCATGGTGCTGGCATTGCAGGTGCCCCTAAGCTTGAAGCTGATGCTTGGAAAGATCGCCTTGCTAAAGGTGAAGAAACTTTGGTAAAACATGCAATAGAAGGCTTTCAAGGCGATGCGGGTTTCATGCCAGCTAAGGGCGGGCGTGCTGATATTTCAGATGAAGCCATTGCAGCAGCAGTTAAATATATGATCGCTGAGCTGAGCAAGTAGCATGGCAAGTTTTAAGCTCTTTTTCCTGGCTCTGTTGCTGAGCCTATCGGTAGGCAGCGGAAAGCTTGTTGCGCAAACTGCTGATGCTGTAACTGATGCACAATTAGCCGAGCGAATTGCTGCTGGGCGCAAAGTGCTTGAAGATCGCAAGAAAGGCAATTGCCTTTCTTGTCACCTAATCATTGGGGCTGAACTGCCTGGCAATGCTGGTCCACCATTGATTGGTATGCAGGCGCGCTGGCCAGACAGGGAAGCGCTGAAACTGCAAATCAGTAATGCAGCTTTGCGTAATCCTGAGACTATTATGCCTCCCTATGGCCAACATCGAATATTGACCGAAGTAGAGCTAGAAACATTGGTCGATTTTATTTATTCACTTTAAAACTAATTTATTACTTAGCACGAGGTATTCCATGGAACTTTCTCCAACCCGCAGGTTTTTTTTAAAGAGTCTGCTTGCAGTAGGCGCTATGTTAGCGCTACCAGCTACTCTGCTGGCCGCATTAGTGCGCCCACAAGCAGCGTTTAAGGCTGATTCTGCCAGCGCAACTATTCAGGCATTATTTGGCCAAGATGCGATCGAGGCCGCTGATAAAATCAATTTAAAAGTCTCTGAGATTGCTGAAAACGGTGCAGTTGTGCCAGTTACAGTTAGCACAGATCTAGAGGGGGTTGAGTCCATTACGGTTGTAATTGACAACAATCCCACTCCCTTATCAGCAAATTTCAATCTTACTGATGCCTTAAGCCCAGAGATTTCAACCCGGGTAAAAATGGGTAAAAGCTCACCGGTACGTGCGATCGTGAAGGCTCAGGGTAAGGTTTACTACACCAGCAAAGAAGTCAAAGTAACTATTGGCGGCTGCGGCGGATAATTCAGGAGAAACAGAGTATGGCAAGCAAGAGTGTAAAAATTCGCGGTAAAGTCAAAGACGGAGTCGCTAAAGTGAAGGTATTAATTTCTCATCCAATGGAAACTGGCACTAGGCGGAATACAGAGTCTGGTGAGTTAATTCCGGCCAAATTTATCGAAGAAGTAGTCTACAGCCATAATGGCAAAGATGTGCTGACTGCTTATTGGGGAACATCTGTTTCTAAAAACCCTTACAGTGCATTTACAATAAAATCTGCAGCTGCAGGCGATATGGTAGCTGTGCGTTGGAGTGATAATACTGGAGCAAGCGGCGCCAACGAAGTTGCGTTGAAATAAATATGAAATGGATTAACTTAATAGCTCTTCTACTGTTTGGCTTTGTAAGCTTGGCTTACGCAGACCCTGAGGCTGATAGGCAGGCTTTATATAAGCTGTATCAGCAGAAGTTTCCAGATATGGATCTTGGCGAGTTTAAAGATGGTGTATATGCCATTGATGCCAAGATGCGTGATCAATGGCTGGAGATGGAAGATTTCCCACCCTATGAAATAGCCATTGATGAGGGCGAAGAGCTGTACAACACGGTTTTTGCCAATGGAAAATCTTATGCTGATTGCTTTGGTGCTGATCCCGGCATAAAAAATCTTTACCCAAAGTTTGACCAACAGCAAGCTAAGGTTATTACACTGGAAGTGGCGATAAACCAGTGTCGCTTAGATAATGGTGAGGAAGCACTGCCATGGTTAATAGGTGACCTAGCAAGAATCAGCGCCTATATGGCCTTTGCATCACGTGGCAAAACCTTTGATATCCAGATACAGTCAACAGAAGCTATAGCTGCTTATACAGCTGGTAAACAGTTTTACTATACCCGGCGCGGCCAACTAAATTTTAATTGCAGTGGCTGTCATCAGCAAAATGTAGGCAATATGCTTCGGGCTGAAAGGGTTAGTGCAACCATAGGACAGGCAACTCATTGGCCGGTATATCGCGGCAAATGGGAAGATGTGGGTAATATCCATAAGCGCTTTCAGGAATGTAATTCTCAGGTCAGATCTGTACCACTGGAAGCTCAGGGTGATGAGTATAGAAACCTGGAATACTTTCTTACCTATATGAGTAATGGTATGGAGCTAAATGGCCCAGGGAGCAGGCGATGAAATATCTAGTGATAGTGTTATTGGCTGTATTCTTGATTGCTTGCGGCCCAACTGAGCCAGCTGCTGTAAACACAGATAAAGTAGTGGCGGCTCCTTTTCCTGTAACAGAACAAGCCCCTGAAATTACAGACCTGCTAAGTCAGGCAGAAGCAGAATTTGCAGAATCAAAGGCGGCTGGTCATGCATGGACAGTAAGTGCTGATCGCCTGCGGGATGCGCGCCAAGCAGAAGCTGCCGGTGATCTGGAGTCCGCCATTGCAAATGCAAATGAAGTTATTAAGCTGTCGAAATTATCCTCGGTGCAGGCAGAAGCTGAAGTTGACCTATGGCAGCAGCGGGTTCCTAAATAGCCCCTTCTATAAGCATCATCAGACCAGGTTGAAATAATGGATCGTAGAGAATTTACCAAGCTACTGAGCAAGGCCTGGGTGGCAGGTATGCTCCCTATTGGCCAAAGCCTAGCCATGGCAGCCAGCAAACTGCAGCCACCAATGTATGGCAATGTGCGAATTTTACATTTCACCGATTGTCATGCCCAACTACTACCAATTCACTTTCGTGAGCCGAATGTAAATATCGGCGTAGGTGCAGCATCTGGCCGCTTGCCACATGTGGTGGGCAAGAATCTGCTGAAGAAGATTCCTCAAATTCAATCTGTACGCGATATACACGCTTATACCTATTTAGACTTTACAGCAGCTGCTGAGAAGTTCGGCAAGCTTGGTGGCTTTGCTCATCTGAAAACTCTTATCGACCAGTGTCGCAATGAAGCGGGCGATGGTCGCTCAATCTTGATTGATGGTGGTGATACTTGGCAAGGTTCTGGTACCGCTTTGTGGACTCGTGGTAAAGATATGGTAGAGGCCTGTAATATGCTTGGTGTTGAAGTTATGACCGGGCATTGGGAGTTCACCTATCAAGATTCCGAAGTCCTTGAAAATGCCAAATTATTCAACGGCGATTTTGTCGCCCAAAATATTAAAGCCACTGAAGATGCTCTGTTTGAAGGGGTAGAGGTGTATGACGAAGATAGCGGGCATGTGTTTAAGCCGTATGTGATTAAGGAAATGCAAGGCAAGCGAGTTGCAGTGATCGGCCAAGCATTTCCCTATACTCCAATTGCCAACCCTAGACGCTTTATTCCCGATTGGACCTTTGGTATTCAAGAGTCTGATCTACAAGAGTTGGTCGATAGTATTCGCGCTACTGAAAAACCCGATGCGGTTCTCCTGCTCTCCCACAACGGCATGGATGTTGATCTTAAGCTGGCCTCAAGAGTCTCTGGTATTGATGCCATTATGGGCGGCCATACCCACGATGGTATACCTGTGCCGATTACAGTTGAAAACCCGGGTGGCAAAACGCTGGTCACTAATGCCGGCTCGAATGGCAAGTATCTTGCGGTATTGGATTTGAATTTGAGCAATGGCAAAGTTGACGGTTTTAACTATAGCTTGATTCCGATTTTCTCTGAACTTATTCCTGCTGATGCGCAAATGTCTGCATATATAAATAAAGTGCGCCAGCCGTACATGGCTAAGCTAAACGAGCAGTTGGCTACAGCTGAAAGTCTGATGTATAGACGCGGTAACTTTAACGGTACTTTTGACCAGGTAATTACCGCTTCATTAACTTCAGTGCTAGATGCGCAGTTTGCTTTCTCACCAGGTTTTCGCTGGGGTACCAGTGTGTTACCAGGGGAGTGTATAACCATGGATAGAGTGCTTGACCAGACCTGTATGACCTATCCTGAAACATATGTAAGGGAGATGTCTGGGCAGCAGATCAAACTAATTTTAGAAGATGTCTGTGACAACCTCTTCAACCCAGATCCATACCGCCAGCAAGGTGGTGATATGGTCCGAGTTGGCGGCATGACATATGCGGTTGAACCTAACGGTCCTTCACAGAATCGAATCTCCGAAATTCGCGACCTAGAAGGTAACTTGATAGAAGCTAGCAAAGATTACAAAGTGGCAGGCTGGGCAACTGTTGGTAGCAAGTCTCCGGGCGCGCCTATCTGGGATGTTGTTGCAACTTATTTACGGGACCAAAAAACTGTAAGAGTAGATAAACTTATAGAGCCAAAACTTAAAGGGGTTGCAGGCAACCCTGGAATAGCCGATTATCAGGGTGAGTCAATTTGAGTTATAAGGAATCAAGATGAAATTTAATAACATAGCTTTGTATATGGTTTTAATCGCTCTTCTGGCTATAGGTCAGAATGCATATTCTCAAGATGAAACAGTTCTTAACGAAGATAAGCCATTTGCCAAGGCGCATATTATTCTTCAACTAAGTGATGCGGACCCTGAGAAGCAGGCAACAGTTCTAGATATTGCCAATAACTTAACCAAGCATTATGGTGGCCCGGATATGGCTGATATTGAAATTATTGCCTTTGGTGCGGGTATAGATTTACTTCTGGAGGGCAATGCCAATGAGCAACGCATAGCTAGTTTGGCAGATAATGGAATAAAATTTTATATCTGTATGAAGACAGTATTGACCAGAGAGAGGCGTACTGGAAAGCGTCCAAAATTGAGCCAACATGCAATTGGGGTACAAACCGGAGTGGCGTTTATGGTGGATGAAATCCACCGCGGCTATACGCTGGTTCGGCCATAAACTGCATTTTCTGTATAATTAATTTTCCTCTACTAATTAAGAAATCATTATGTGTAAAGTTCTCAAAAGAATAAATATATTACTACTGTTGTTGCTTATTTCCAGTTCTCTAATAGCTTCATCTGCCTCGAATAAATGGCGGATTGAGGTAAGTGAAGGCGCGAAATCCAATGGCTTAATAATCTTCAGGTTAACCCCAGAAGGAAGTTCTCCAATAGAAGTTACTGTGCATATCAATGATGGTTTGCGCGAAAATAAAGTCGCAAAGGCAATCAAAACTGCCTTTAAAGAGCAATTGCCGGCAGGTAACTATCATGTTGAACGCGATGATGGAGAAGATGTGTTGATTAAAAAGCGCAGAAAAACTAAAAACTTTAAATTAGAGCTGATTTCTAATAGCGTGAAGGCAGTTAGGATCAATTTAGATAAAGAATAGATAGAGGCCGCGTCTGCGACCTCTATCAGTCCGAGCGTCTAATGTCCCAATATAGACGCGAATATGACTCCACTTATAAACGACTTGCTATGCCATTTAGGGCAGCGTCGGTTATGGCGGTGATTATTGTCTATGTACCCGTAATTTGGAAAGTAGTAACCACTGCTGTTTGCGTAGTAAGTTTGTCCATGGTGTGAACGCTGATTAAAACGCTGGTTGTTGTAGTAACCGTAGTTATTGTTTACCCGAAAACCGTAATTATCAGAATGTGGTCTGCGGTTGGAATAGTTATCACGATAACTATGTCTTTTGCTTTGTCGATAGTGTTTTTTTGCTTGCTTGTAGTGTTTTTTAGACTGATACTGATTCGAGTAATAATTGGAACGGTGATCGCTCCTGGCATTTGCCGCGTTGGCCCAACCGACTGAAACAAGCAGTACAGTTAAGATGATTAGATGCTGTCGCATTGTGTTCTCCTGGTGCTAAGTTGATTTTCATTAACAGGCTTTTTCAAGCCCATGTACAGACTAGCACCAGCTTGGTGAACCTATACTGAATCTCAGCTGTACCTAAGATGAACCAAAAAATTGAGCATAAAAAACCGGCCCTGTGGCCGGTTCATCTTGCGTGACTTGCAGGGTAGTTTATGAAGGCATTTCACCATAGCGATCTTTAAGCAGCTTAAAGCTCAAAAAGACTAGTATTAAACTAAAGGGAATCGCTACCCAGATACCATTTTCTACATTAAAAACGCTGGCCAAGGTTATTTCATTGCTGGCGTTGGCGCTGATATTGAAAACGCTATTCATCAGTGGGAATACAACTGCGTATATACCAGCTCCAAGCAAGCCACCAAGGATAACAAAGACAGCATCTGTTTTACCCTCAGAAGCACCTACAATACAGGTGCCAGGGCAATAACCTGCCAAAGCGAAGCCAACTCCGAAGATAAGTCCTGCGACAATTATTCCACTAGTATAAGTTGGCTTAATGTCCATATTGGCCATGCCGAAGAAATCCAGCAAATAGATACCAATAGTGCCAACAGCAATCGCCGTAAGAATTAATTTAATGATGGTTAAATCCTTAAGCAATAAAGAGCCAAGAATTTTTTTATAGTTTGAGGCGCCGCCAAGTTGTAATATCGCCCCGAAAGCTGCGCCAATTAAAAGACCGAGTAACATTTTATCCATTATTTTATACTCCCTTACTTATTGCGATAAAGCATTTTTGCGGTAAAAATGCCTGAGGCGAAGATAGCAACGCCAAAAATTAATGAACTGATGGCGAGCTGAGATATTCCTGAAATCATGTGACCGGAGGTACAACCACCGGCTAATCTTGCACCGAAAAGTAGTAATACACCGCCGATAAAGGCATTGATCCAGCGTTTTCCCTTTGAATTACCAAATCTGGAAGCCCACATAGAGGGCACTTCTGATTCGTTCTTTGGGTGAAATCGCTTGGTTGCGAATGCCGCAATTCCGCCACCTAGAAACATCCCAAATACCAACATCCAGCCTGCACCTATTTGCCAGTTATTCTTACCAACTTTGGCTTGCAGGTACTCATTTTGCTCGGCTCTCTCTGGAGCAATCTGATGGGCTATCACACCATCTGTGACTACATATTGAGTTGAAACACCAAGAGGTTTATACGCATAAGTAGCAAAAGTAAGCAGTATGCCGAGTAAAACGCCGGCGGTTTTCCATGAAATAACAGGTTCGGGGGTCATTATTTATTCTCCGCTAGAGGTAATTAAGTATATTATCATATTATTATATACGATAGCATCAAGCACTTTGAGTTAAAATGCAAGTATTGTATTGAATTTATAGTTCTAACCAGTTTGCACTTCCTTGGAGAATTGCCTTGAAGTTAAGAATGTTAATACTGGCTTTGGTGTTTAGTTGTAGCACTACTGCTAATGAGATTAGCTTGCAGGTACTTGGGTCAGGTGGGCCGATTGCCGATGATAAGCGAGCTTCTTCAGGATATGTGATTCGGGTAAATGGGCATGGCCGGGTGCTGATAGATATCGGTGGTGGAATCTTTCAGCGTTTCGGCGCAGCGGGGCTGAGAATGGATGAACTAGAATTTATTGGAATAAGCCACTTCCATACAGACCATTCAGCAGACTTCCCAGCCTTAATGAAAAGTGCCTATTTTAGTTCCAGGGCAAGGCCGCTATTTATAGCTGGTCCAGCTGCTGCTGGTTCTTTTCCCGGCCTACATGACTGGCTGACTTCGCTGTTAGCGCCAGGTAAAGGCGCCTATGCCTATTTGTCAGGATACATTGATGGCAGTGCTGAGCCCTTTTCACTAAAACCAGTTGAAGTCCCTTTAGATTCAGGAAGATTGTTTGATGTTGTTAGCGTTGACAATATTACTGTCACGGCGCTGCCTGTGCCACATGGGCCGGTGCCTTCATTGGCATATAAAATTCAACTGGGTGAACTAGTAGTAGTGATCTCCGGCGACCAGAATCTTAGTGATTTAAGTTTTGTGCAATTCCTAAAAAACGCTGATCTCTGGGTAATGCCTATGCCAATTCCAGAGAATGCTGGCAAGATTGCTAAAAATCTACATGCTCAGCCTTCAAAAATTGGTGAAGTAGCAGCGACTGCAGGAGTAAAAAACCTGCTCTTAAGCCACTTTATGAAGCGTAGTTTGCAGAACCTTGAGGAGAATGTTGCACTGGTTAAGGCTGGCTATCAAGGCAGGGTTCTATTGGCGGAAGATTTGGCCCAATGGAGTATTGGTAAGAAGACTGGCTTAACTTTAATTCCTCTAAATTAACCCACGCCTATTGAGCCAAACCAAGTCAGCTTAATATTCGTTTCATACTAAAGCCCTGGAGCCTTAGAGCTCCAGGGCAAAGAAATTACTCAACCTCCAGAAAGGCAGGAGCTTTCAGTCTTCGAATATCTTGCGTATTTTGATCATAGATTCGGTAGCCGCATCACGATCTTTTTTGCTGAGCTTCTTAAACTTTTCTTTCAGCCAAGATATTTGGCGTGGATATTCGCTCTCGAACATGCGCTCGCCGCGACGGGTAAGGCTAACGATGATTTTCCGGCGGTCATTTTTGTCGGTTTTACGCTTTACCAGTTTTTTAATCGTCAGGCGATCAATAACACCAGTCAATGTGCCTTTGGTAATTAAGGTTATGTCACCAATTTCGGTGAAAGTCATGCCGTCCGAGTTTCCCAAAGCGAATATTACATCACTCTGAGGAAGTGTAAGCTTGTCACCAGATAATCTAAAACCATCTGCTGAATGGGATGAAAATGCCTGATGCGCTTTTATAAATTCTCGCATTAATGGCATAAATGTTTGTCTTGACGCATTTTTTAAAGTTACTTCGACCATCTCTTTTTCCTCATTTAAGTACTAATCGGTGATATTATCCTTGTAGTTAGTATAGTGAGTCAACTAATTCTTTAGACAAAGGCTTTTTTTCCTGTGCTGGATTTAAGCTTCTAACCAGGAGTCATAATGGCATGAGCAGAATTTACTTCGCCACCAATCGAAACCCCACTCGCAGCGGTACTGGATTTGGGAGCAAATTCAACTCAGATGGTATGGCCTGTTTACGCTTTGGCTCGGCAGAGCAAGCCGGTTCTGGTATTGATGTTAGACTGGCAAAAGAGGCGCTTGTAACCAATGAGCAAGGTACGGCTGAAGACCCCTCACGTGGTCGCTATGGTTCATTGGAAGTGTTCTCGGAGATGCGCGAGGCTATGCTCAACGATGCACAAGATGCCTTGGTGTTTGTGCATGGATACAACAACAGTTTTCGTGACTCACTGCGTGCTGGTTTTAAATTGGCAAAGCAATTTCCCAGCTTGAAGATCTTGGTGTTTTCCTGGCCTTCTGATGGTTCTATGGCGCCATGGTTGGCCTATTCCAGTGATCGTCATGATGCGGCCGCATCTGGCCCGGCACTTGCGCGTGGTTTGTTAAAGTTCACAGATTTCATCTGTCAGGCCAGCATGGCTGAATGTGAACAACAGGTGCATTTAATGGCACACTCTATGGGTACATATGTGTTTCGGCACGCTTTCCAATACTATCGACAAAACAACTCACAGCTGAGACAAGTACTGACTGAAATAATCTTGATGGCAGCTGATGAAGATAGCAATGCCTTTGAGAAAGAACATAA
>CAZEFU010000010.1:0-15504 GCA_964511515.1 uncultured Wenzhouxiangellaceae bacterium | reverse complement strand
ACGCGAAGGTGGACGTACAGTTGGTGCAGGTGTTGTTGCTAAAATCGTTGAATAAATAAGAATGCGGTTTGAATTGAGTAATTAATTCTTTCTGTTATAATTTTGCAACTTTTTCGAGAGCGAAGGTTAATTGTTGGTCAATTGGTCTTCGTTCTTTTTGTTGTTATAGAGACTTATGTTTCTACTTTTTGAAATTAGGCTAGTAGCTCCAATTGGTAGAGCACCGGTTTCCAAAACCGATTGTTGGGGGTTCGAGTCCCTCCTGGCCTGCCATTTTCAAAGAATTGTTTTATTTTTATTTGTTTATTCTGGTGTGAAATCTTGTCAATTGTCTGACTTGGTGGGTTTTTAGATAGCGAGATAACTTTATATATGTCAACAAATACAGAGTCTCAAGGGTCATTTTTCGATACGATTAAGTTATTGTTAGCTTTAGTTGTGTTGTTTGCTGGCATAGTGGGTTTTTATTATTTTGCAGAGCAGCCGTTGCTTTATCGTGTGCTGGGTATCTTGGCAGCTGTGGGTGTCGCTGTTGGTATTTCGGTTACAACAGTAAAAGGAAGAGGGTTAGTTGCTTTTCTGGGTTTGTCGCGCACAGAGGTAAGAAAGATGGTTTGGCCAACAAGGGCCGAAACTATCCAGACCACCTTGATGGTATTTATCTTGGTTGTAATATTAGCAATATTTTTATGGTTCGTAGATATGCTACTTGGTGCTGGAGTAAAGGCGCTATTATCGGTGGGTGGCTAGTATGTCAAAGCAATGGTTTGTTGTTCATGCTTACTCAAACTACGAAATGAAAGTTCGAGAAGCTTTGAAAGAGCGTATAGAGCGATATGATCTCGAAGAATTTTTTGGTGAGATACTGATTCCGACAGAAGAAGTCGTAGAGATGCGAGAGGGTCAGAAGAAGAAAAGTACTCGCAAGTTTTTTCCAGGATATGTGTTAGTCGAGATGGAGCTGAATGATGATAGCTGGCATCTTGTTAAAGATACGCCGCGTGTATTAGGTTTTATTGGTGGTACTAGTGATAGGCCTGCGCCAATAACAGAGAAAGAAGCAAACTCAATTATGAGCAGAATGCAGGAAGGTGTAGATGCACCTCGTCCTAGAGTTTTGTTTGAAGTAGGAGAGATTGTTCGAGTTAATGACGGGCCTTTCAATGACTTTAATGGAGTTGTGGAAGAGGTTAATTACGAGAAAAGTACGATGCGTGTTGCGGTACAGATTTTTGGGCGCTCAACGCCTGTTGAGTTAGAGTTTTTCCAGGTAGAAAAGACCTGATTTATTAATAAATTCAAGGAGTTTGACGGAGGTATTTAGTTTAAGCTAAATGGTTTTCCTAAAACGCTTGTACTTGAGGAGTAAAAAGTTATGGCTAAAAAAGTTGACTCATATTTGAAGTTACAAGTGCCTGCAGGTCAGGCCAATCCAAGTCCGCCTGTAGGTCCTGCCCTAGGCCAGGTTGGCTTGAATATCATGGAGTTCTGTAAGGCATTTAATGCGCAGACCCAAAAGGATGAGCAAGGGATGCCTATTCCTGTTGTTATTACTGTTTATAGTGATAAGAGTTTTACTTTTGTTACTAAGACTCCGCCGGCTGCAATTTTATTGAAGAAGGCAGCAGGAATACAGAAAGGTAGCGGTGTTCCAAATATGGATAAAGTTGGTAAAGTAAATCGAGCTCAGCTAGAAGAAATTGCTAAGACGAAAGAGCCGGATTTAACTGCCGCTGATATGGATGCGGCTGTTAGAACTATTGCTGGTAGTGCTAGAAGTATGGGGATTGAGACGGAGGGAGTTAAGTAATGTCTAAGTTAACTAAGCGTCAAAAATTAACAAGTGAAAAAGTTAATCCTGATCAGGTCTATTCTGTCGTCGAAGCTTTTGATTTATTGAAAGACTTGCCTCGTGCGAAATTCACAGAAAGTGTTGATGTTAGTGTAAACCTTGGTGTTGATGCGAAAAAATCAGATCAGGCTGTTCGAGGTTCTACCGTGTTGCCAAACGGGACGGGTAAGACTGTACGCGTGGCTGTCTTTACTCAAGGTGATAATGTTGAGGCTGCTAAAGCGGCTGGCGCAGATATTGTTGGTATGGAAGATCTAGCTGAAGAAGTTAAAAAAGGCAATATGGATTTTGATGTTGTAATTGCTAGTCCAGATGCAATGAGGGTTGTTGGTCAACTAGGTCAGGTATTGGGTCCACGTGGATTGATGCCAAATCCAAAAGTTGGGACAGTTAGTCCTGATGTTGCTACTGCAGTAAAGAATGCTAAAGGTGGTCAGGTTAGATATCGTACTGACAAAGCAGGAATCATTCATTGCAGTATTGGTAATTTGGATTTTGAAAGTAAGGCGCTAGTAGAGAATTTAAATGCTTTGATTGGTGATCTGGTAAAAGCTAAGCCAAGTTCTGCTAAGGGTGTTTACCTTAAGAAATTATCTGTATCTAGTACCATGGGTGCTGGCTTAAGTATTGATACTTCATCAATAGAATATTGATTGAATTATAATTTGGCATTTGTTTGTAAGTGCTGAAGCTCTTTCTTTAAAGTTTTTATAATGAGAGGGTTTTGATAGATGTATACCTAGTTGTATGTCGTCAAAGACCGTAGGAGTATTAGTTTTTGGTTTTTAAAAGCTAGTTCTTAATTTCCTACGTAGATGGCGTATTCTGGATCAGTTGGTTCGGAGCACGTCGTTTAGGATGCCTAATTTTTAGGTGTTTTATTATACGGTGGTTTACGCTGCCGAACAAAAGAGGTGAATTTGTGGCATTAACTTTAGAGGACAAAAAGAAAATTGTCTCTGAGGTCGCTGCAGTTGCTTCAGATGCTCATTCCGCGGTTGCTGCAGAGTACCATGGATTAAGTGTAGGTGAGATGACTGAGTTGCGTGTTAAAGCGCGTGAAGGTGGTGTCTACTTACGTGTAGTAAAAAATAATTTGGCGAAACTGGCTTTGGCTGATACGGATTTTTCCTGTATGAGTGATGGTTTTGTTGGGCCGTTGGTATTAGCGTTTTCGCAAGAAGATCCTGGTGCTGCAGCTCGCGTCCTAAAAGATTTTACTAAAGAGCATGATAAGTTGGTTGTCAAAATGCTTTCCGTTGGTGGAGAGTTGCTTGATGCTTCCGAGATTGATCGTTTGGCTAAGTTGCCTACTCGTGATCAGGCTTTGGCTATTTTAGCTGGAACCTTGAGAGCGCCGGTAGAAAAACTTGTTCGTACGCTTAACGAAGTTCCTGGAAAACTTGTTCGTACTGTTGCGGCTGTTCGTGATTCAAAAGAAGCTGCTTAAGTTATTTTATAACTTGGTGCTTTTTTGATCAGACGGTTTTTAATTTTTTAATTTTATTATCGCTTTTTGCGATTACTGATTTAGGTTTAGGAGAAATACAATGGCTGTTTCTAAAGATGATATTCTAGAAGCAATATCAAATATGAGTGTAATGGAGATCGTAGAATTGATCTCTGATATGGAAGAAAAATTTGGCGTCTCTGCAGCTGCGGCTGTTGCTGCGGCTCCTGCTGGTGGTGGTGATGCTGGTGCGGCTGCTGAAGAGCAGTCTGAGTTTGATGTTGTTATGACTAGTTTTGGTGATAACAAAATTTCAGCAATCAAAGCAGTACGTGCTATTACAGGTCTTGGCTTGAAAGAAGCTAAAGAAATGGTAGAGAGTGCTCCTGCTACTGTTAAAGAAGGTGCTTCTAAAGATGAAGCAGAAGAGGTTAAGAAACAGCTTGAAGAAGCTGGTGCTTCTGTTGAGTTGAAGTAGATTTACCTTTTATATGGGAGGTAATTTCTATTTCTTTCATGGTTTAATTGGCTGACAGTGTTAAATCACTGTCGGCCTTTTGTCGCTTAACCATTGTTACTATTTATTGGTTGTGTGATGCGTATTATTAGACTCTTGTTTGTCTAATGATTTTAAAAAATTTAAAAGCTCTTGTATAGTGTGTACAGGGGTTTATAAGTGTAGATAGTATTTCACTACCTACCAATTTTATTTTTTGTGCTGTATTAGTTTCAAAAGAGGAAATACAATGGCTCTGACCTTTACTGAGAAAAAACGTATCCGAAAGGATTTTGGTAAACGCCCTCATGTTTTAGATATCCCTTATCTTTTAGCAATCCAGCTAGACTCATTCCGTAAATATTTGCAAGAAGATGTGCCTGTAGAAGAAAGAAAGGATGCTGGCTTACATGGTGCTTTTAATTCGGTATTTCCAATAGTTAGCTACTCTGGTTTTGTTATGCTGGAGTATGTTGATTATAACCTTGCAGAGCCGGTGTTTGATGTGCGTGAGTGCCAGCAGCGTGGCCTCACTTATGCAACATCTTTGCGTGCAACTTTACGTCTCGTTATTTATGATAAAGAAGCGCCTAAAAAGACTAAGGTTGTAAAAGATATTAAAGAGCAGGACGTCTATCTTGGTGAAATGCCACTGATGACTGAGAAGGGTACTTTTGTTATCAATGGTACAGAGCGTGTAATTGTTTCTCAATTACATAGATCGCCAGGTGTGTTCTTTGATCATGATAAAGGAAAGACGAATACAGCTAGAAAATTGCTTCATAATGCAAGGGTGATTCCTTATCGTGGTTCATGGTTAGATTTTGAGTTTGATCCTAAAGATGCTGTCTTTGTTCGTATTGATCGTCGCAGAAAATTACCTGCAACAATAATCCTGCGTGCACTCGGTATGGAAACAGAAGAAATTCTAGACTGTTTTTATGAGAAGTTGGCAGTTACTCTTCAAAAAACAAAAATTCATTTTGCAATTGATCCAGCAAGATTGCGTGGTGAGTTGGCTTCATTTGATATTGTGGTTGATGGCGATAAAATTGTAGAGTCAGGTCGTCGTATTACTGCTAAACATGTAAAGTTGCTAGAAAAAGCAAAAGTTAAAAAATTAGAAGTGCCTGAAGACTATATGCATGGCAAGATGCTTGCGCACAGTATAATTGATGAGTCTACAGGAGAGTTTATAGCAGAGGCAAACTCTGAATTAACTGAAGAACTTATTGAGTCTTTTAGAGAAAATGATGTTAAGAAGTTTGACGTTATTTACACCAATGATTTAGATAAAGGTCCTTTTATATCTAATACACTAAAAGTTGATGCTACTCAGACTCAACTTGAAGCTATGATTGAAATTTATCGAATGATGAGACCTGGTGAGCCTCCAACAAAAGAAGCTGCCGAAAACTTATTTCATAATTTATTTTTCTCAGAAGATCGCTATGATCTTTCGGGTGTTGGTCGCATGAAGTTTAATAGACGCCTTGAATATGATATTGAGACGGGTCCTTCAATATTATTTGATCTTAGTTATCTATCTGGCAGAAAAGATGCCGCTTCCAAAGCTTTAGTTGAGGAATTTGGTGCGCAATATGAGAAGGTGAAAGCAACTGGTAAGGCAGATTCAGATATAGTGAATGTTCTGAAGAATCTTATTGATATTCGAGATGGTCATGGCGTTATAGATGATATAGATCATTTGGGTAACCGACGTATCAGAAGTGTTGGTGAAATGGCAGAGAATGCGTTTCGCATTGGGCTTGTGAGAGTTGAAAGAGCAGTTAAAGAACGTTTGACTGTAGCAGAAAGTGAAGGATTAATGCCTCAAGATATGGTTAATGCAAAGCCAGTATCTGCCGCTGTAAAAGAGTTTTTTGGCTCAAGTCAATTGTCTCAATTTATGGATCAAAATAACCCCCTTTCTGAGATAACCCATAAACGTCGTATTTCTGCACTTGGCCCCGGTGGATTGACTCGTGAAAGAGCGGGCTTTGAAGTTCGTGACGTTCATCCGACTCACTATGGTCGTGTGTGTCCGATAGAAACTCCTGAAGGGCCAAATATTGGCTTAATTAATTCGTTGGCGGTATTTGCTAAAACTAATGACTATGGCTTTCTTGAAACACCATATAGAAGAGTAAGTAAAGGCAAGGTTCAAGATGAAATTGATTACTTGTCTGCAATTGAAGAATCACGTTATGTCATCGCGCAAGCAAATGCGGTATTGGATAAATCGGGCAAGTTTACAAATGAAATGATCTCTTGCCGTTTTCAAAATGAATTTATGTTATCTGACCCTGCTGAAATTCAATATATGGATGTTTCCCCGAAACAAATAGTTTCGGTGGCTGCATCATTGATTCCTTTTCTTGAGCATGATGATGCCAATCGTGCATTGATGGGCTCTAACATGCAAAGACAAGCAGTTCCATGTCTACGTGCTGAGACACCTGTCTGTGGAACGGGTATGGAGCGCGTAGTTGCTGTTGATTCGGGTTCTACTGTTGTTGCGAAACGAGGTGGTGAAGTTATCGCAGTAGATTCGGCTCGAATAGTGATACGGGTTAATGATGATGAGGCTCAGCAAGGTGGGGTCGATATTTATAATCTTATTAAATATACAAGGTCAAATCAAAATACCTGTGTGAATCAAACGCCTATGGTTAAAATGGGTAATGTAATAGCTCGTGGTGATGTTTTGGCTGATGGGTCTTCTACAGACTTAGGTGAATTAGCGCTAGGTCAAAATATTAAGATCGCATTTATGTCTTGGAATGGATATAACTTTGAAGATTCTATTTTGGTTTCAGAAAGAGTAATAGAGGAAGATAGATTTACCTCAATTCACATTGAAGAGGTGACTTGTCTAGCAAGAGATACAAAATTAGGTGCAGAAGAGATCACTGCTGATATACCTAATATTAATGAGCACCTTCTTTCTAAGTTGGATGAGTCAGGTATTGTGCATGTCGGTGCAGAGGTTAAACCTGGTGATATTCTTGTTGGTAAGGTTACGCCAAAAGGCGAAACGCAACTTACTCCAGAGGAGAAACTATTACGTGCGATATTTGGTGAGAAAGCATCTGACGTTAAAGATACATCATCACGTGTTAAATCTAGTATGTTTGGTACCGTAATAGATGTGCGTGTGTTTACTAGAGATGGTGTTGAAAAAGATGCTCGAGCAATAGCGTTAGAAGAGGAGGCTTTATCAAAGGTTAGAAATGATTTGCGTGATGAGTTACTTGTCTTTGAAGAAGATGTGTATGAAAGAGTTGAAAAGTTAATTCTGAATAAAATCGTGGATGGTGGGCCAGCAGGTATCAAAGCTGGTGGTAAAGTAACTAAGGCATATTTGACAGATCTAGATAAGAAAGATTGGTTTTCTTTGCGGATACGTAATGAGGATGTACATAAACAGCTTGGATTGCTTGAAAAACTACAAACAGACCAGAAGAAGCATTACGAAGAGCGATTGCAGAGACAGAAAGATAAGATTACAGCTGGTGATGATTTAGCTCCAGGTGTTTTAAAAGTTGTTAAAGTATATGTAGCTGTTAAGCGCCGTATGCAGCCAGGTGATAAAATGGCTGGTCGTCATGGTAACAAAGGTGTTGTATCTCGTATTGTGCCGGTAGAGGATATGCCCTACGATGAAAATGGAGAGCCTGTTGATATAGCTTTAAACCCATTAGGTGTTCCATCACGGATGAATGTTGGTCAGGTTCTTGAGATGCATCTTGGTTGGGCTGCCAAAGGTCTTGGTGAAAAGATTGGGAAAATGATTGATGATCAAGCAAAGGTAGAGTCTTTACGTAAGTTCCTTACCGAAATTTATTCTACTGATGGAAATCCTGATCAAGGCGACCTTAGTGAAATGACAGATGATGAAATCATGGAAATGGCTGGCAACCTGCGAAAAGGCGTGCCAATGGCAACCCAGGTGTTTGATGGTGCAGCTGAGACAGAGATAAAGAATATGCTAAAGCTAGCTGATTTACCTGAGTCTGGTCAAACTACTTTATATGATGGTCGAACTGGTGTTGCATTTGAGCGAAAAATAACAGTTGGATATATGCATATGTTGAAACTGAATCACTTAGTCGATGATAAAATGCATGCTCGTTCTACTGGGCCATATAGTTTGGTAACTCAGCAGCCATTAGGTGGTAAAGCAATGTTTGGTGGTCAGCGTTTCGGTGAGATGGAAGTTTGGGCTCTTGAGGCCTATGGTGCGGCTTATACTCTTCAGGAAGTTTTGACTGTTAAGTCTGATGATGTTCAGGGAAGAAATAAGATGTATAAAAACATTGTTGATGGAAATCTTCATATGGAAGCTGGCATGCCAGAGTCCTTTAATGTATTGATGAAAGAAATCCGCTCGTTAGCGCTCCATATAGAGCTAGAGAAAGATAACTAAGTAGGTACTACTATGATGAATAAAGGTATGGGAGACTTGCTGAATATTTTTAAGCAGCAAGCAGATACAGAAGAGTTTGATGCAATTCGTATCGGGTTGGCATCACCTGAGGTTATACGTTCTTGGTCGTATGGTGAAGTTAAAAAGCCGGAAACAATTAATTACCGAACATTTAAACCAGAGCGTGACGGTCTTTTTTGCGCCAAAATCTTTGGTCCTGTTAAGGATTATGAGTGTCTTTGTGGTAAGTACAAGCGCTTAAAGCATCGAGGTGTGGTTTGTGAGAAGTGTGGTGTTGAAGTAACTAATACAAAAGTACGTCGTGATAGAATGGGTCATATAGACTTGGCGTGCCCAGTTGCACATATTTGGTTTTTAAAGTCTTTACCTTCTCGTATTGGTCTATTCTTGGATATGACTTTGCGTGATATAGAGAGAGTTCTTTATTTTGAAGCTTTTGTTGTGGTAGAGCCAGGTATGACAACATTAGAGCGTGGACAGTTACTGAGTGATGAGGCGTATCTAGAAGCAGTTGAAGAGTTTGGTGATGAATTTGACGCAGGAATGGGTGCCGAAGCTGTATTAAAAATGTTAACTACGGTTGATATCAAGGAAGCTATTGAAGACTTGAATGAGCAAGCTGATGCTACCAAGTCTGAAACGAAGTTAAAAAGAATTAGTAAAAGAATGAAGTTGATGGAGTCATTTCTAGAATCAGGTAATAAACCTGACTGGATGATAATGACGATTTTACCTGTTTTGCCGCCTGATCTGCGTCCTTTGGTACCTTTAGAAGGAGGTCGTTTTGCAACTTCAGATTTAAATGATCTGTATCGTCGTGTAATTAATCGTAATAATCGTTTGCGTCGACTACTTGATTTGAGTGCTCCAGATATTATCGTAAGAAACGAAAAGAGAATGTTGCAAGAGTCTGTTGATGCATTACTAGATAATGGTCGTCGAGGTCGTGCGATTACGGGCTCAAATAGAAGGCAATTAAAGTCCTTGGCAGATATGATAAAAGGTAAGCAAGGTCGTTTCCGTCAAAATTTACTAGGTAAACGAGTAGATTATTCTGGTCGTTCAGTTATCGTTGTGGGTCCCTCGTTAAGGTTGCATCAATGTGGCTTGCCGAAAAAGATGGCTCTAGAATTATTCAAGCCTTTTATTTTTGGTAAATTACAGCGTCGTGGGTTAGCAACGACCATCAAAGCAGCAAAAAAACTAGTAGAGCGCGAAACGCCTGAAGTTTGGGATATACTGGCTGAAATTATTCGTCAGCATCCGATTTTGTTAAATCGTGCGCCTACATTACATCGTCTTGGAATTCAGGCCTTTGAACCTGTTTTAATCGAAGGAAAGGCTATTCAGCTTCACCCTTTAGTTTGTTCTGCTTTTAATGCGGATTTTGACGGGGATCAAATGGCGGTACACGTTCCTTTATCAATAGAGGCGCAAACTGAAGCCAGAGTCTTAATGATGGCTACTAATAATGTACTCTCTCCAGCAAATGGTGAGCCAATTATTGTTCCATCGCAAGATATTGTATTAGGCTTATACTACATGACGCGTGAGAGTGTAAATGTAGCTGGTGAGGGAATGGTTTTTTCGGGTCCGGATGAAGCAAAACGGGCCTATGAAAATGGTAAAGTCTCCCTTCATGCAAAGGTTGAAGTACGTATAACAGATAGTGCTGAAGATGAGAGTGGAGAAATGATAGTTAGCACTAGGCGTATTAAAACTACTGTAGGTCGTGCAATTTTATCTGTAGTTTTACCTAAAGGTATGCCATTTTCACAGATAAACTGTGTGATGAAAAAGAAGAATATCTCTAATCTTATAAATGAGGGATATAGAAGAGTGGGTTTGAAAGAAACTGTTATTTTAGCTGATCAACTTATGTATACGGGCTATAGATATGCAACTTTAGCAGGTGTTTCTTTTTGTGCTGATGATATGGTAATTCCTAAGGAGAAATCGAGTATTATTAGTAGGTCTGAAGAAGATGTTAGAGAAATTGAGGATCAATACTCAGCGGGTCTTGTTACGCAAGGTGAGCGCTATAATAAAGTTGTAGATATTTGGGCTAGAACAAATGAACATGTTGCAAAAGCTATGATGGATGGTATGGGTCAAGAAGAGGTAACTAATTCTGAAGGTGAAATAGTATCACAAGACTCATTTAACTCAATATATATGATGGCGGATTCAGGAGCTCGTGGTTCTGCGGCACAAATACGTCAATTAGCTGGCATGCGTGGTTTAATGGCTAAGCCGGATGGTTCAATTATTGAAACACCTATCACTTCGAATTTCCGTGAGGGCTTGAATGTACTGCAATATTTTATATCTACTCATGGCGCAAGAAAAGGTTTGGCAGATACTGCATTGAAAACTGCAAACTCTGGTTATCTAACACGTCGATTGGTTGATGTATCTCAAGACATGGTTGTAACTCATAACGATTGTGGGACAGATAATGGTTTATCTATGAAGCCAATCATTGAGGGTGGAGATGTTGTTGAACCTTTAGGTGATAGGGTTTTAGGTAGAGTTACAGCAGTTGATGTGATAAACCATAAAGATGAGATGGTAATTCCTGCAAAAACATTATTGGATGAAGAGTGGGTTTTGAAGCTAGATGATTTGGGTGTTGACGAAATCAAGGTAAGGTCTGCTATTACTTGTGCTTCTAAGCAAGGTGTATGTGCTCAGTGCTATGGTCGAGATTTGGGTCGTGGTCATCTGGTTAATTTGGGTGAGGCTGTTGGTGTTATTGCAGCACAATCTATCGGTGAGCCAGGAACTCAATTGACAATGCGTACTTTCCATATCGGTGGTGCTGCAAGTAGAGCTGCCGCAGATAATAATATCGTTGTTAAGTCTGCTGGTATAGCACGATTATCTAATGTGAAAACAGTTATCAATAAGGATAAGAATCTGGTTGCTGTTTCTCGTTCTGGAATAATTGGTATTGTAGATGATCAGGGTCGTGAAAGAGAGCGTTATAAATTGCCATACGGTGCTGTTGTTACCATTAAAAATGATGACACTGTTGAAGCTGGGCAAGAAGTTGCAACTTGGGATCCTCATACGCATCCAATTGTAACAGAGGTTGCGGGTACGGTAGATTTTGTGGATTTCGTTGATGGCTCTACTATTAATACACATGTTGACGAGGTGACAGGATTGTCGTCTACGATTGTAACTGACCCTGCTGCACGTGGTTCAGGTGCGAAAGACTTAAATCCGATGATTCGCTTGCTAGATGATAAGGGTGAGTCTCTATTCTTTGAAAATACAGTTATTCCTGTTCAGTATCCACTAGCTGGTGGTGCGGTCGTTGGTTTAACAAATGGTGTCAAAGTAAAAGTTGGAGATGTGGTGGCTAGGTTGACTCAAGAAACATCAAAGACTCGTGATATTACAGGTGGTTTGCCACGTGTTGCTGATATGTTTGAAGCAAGAAAGCCAAAGCAGCCAGCAATTCTCGCTGAAATTACAGGAACATTTTCTTGGGGAAAAGAAACAAAAGGCAAGAAACGTCTGGTTATAACGCCAGATAAAGGTGAGCATTATGAATTGCTTATACCTAAGTGGAGAAACTTAGATGTGTTTGAGGGTGAAAAAGTGGCAAGAGGAGAAATGATTGCCGATGGAGAGCCTAGCTCACATGATATTCTTAGATTGCTGGGTCCAGTTGCACTTGCAGAGCATCTAGTGAAGGAAGTTCAAGAGGTCTATCGTTTGCAGGGTGTTAAAATCAATGATAAGCATGTGGAAATAATTTCAAGACAAATGATGCGTAAGGCAGTTATTACGGAATCAGGTGATACGCGTATGTTGAAAGGTGAGCAGCTTGATTATTGGGTTGTAGAAAAGGAAAATGAGAGGTTTGTTTCAGACGGTAAGATACCAGCGAAGTTTGATCGTGTCTTACTAGGTATAACAAAAGCATCACTTGTAACTGATTCCTTTATCTCAGCGGCTTCTTTCCAAGAAACAACGCGTGTATTAACTGAAGCTTCGGTAAAAGGGGCAAGGGATGACTTACGTGGTCTGAAGGAAAATGTTATCGTTGGTCGGTTGATTCCCGCTGGTACAGGTTTTACCCATCATGTAGAGCGACGTAAGAAGAAAGAAGATGTTCAAAAGCAGCTCGCCTCACTGATGGACGTTAGCCAGGAGAGCAGTGTAAGTTCTCTGGAGTCGGTTGAGAATGGGGAATCAGGAGAAAATTCTCAAGTACAAAGTGATTGAGAATTGATTTAGTATGACTGCCTGTATTTTTTAAAGTAAATTCTGTCTTGACAAGGCCTCTTAGTAAGAATAAGATTCCGCGCCTTTATTGATAGACTAATTTTGATACTTGATATTTCTCGCAAGAGATTCTAGTGAAACAAGTTGGAGAATAAATTTAATGTCAACAGTGAATCAGTTGGTAAGAAAGCCTAGAAAGCGTAAGTTAGAGAAAAGTAATGTGCCTGCGTTAGAGGCGTGCCCGCAGCGTCGTGGAGTATGTACTCGTGTATACACTACGACACCTAAGAAACCTAACTCTGCTATGAGAAAAGTGGCGCGTGTTAGATTAACTAATGGCTTTGAGGTTAGTAGTTATATTGGTGGTGAGGGACATAACTTGCAAGAGCATTCTGTAGTGTTAATCAGAGGTGGTCGTGTTAAAGACTTGCCTGGTGTGCGCTATCATGTTGTTCGCGGATCCTTGGATACCCAAGGTGTACAGGAGCGCAGGCAAGGGCGTTCTAAATATGGTGCAAAGCGACCTAAATAGTAGTTGGTGAAGTTCAGCTTTAACCAGCTTGTTGAATAATAGTAAACAAAGATTGAGTGAGTAGTTATGCCTAGAAGAAGAGAAGTTCCAAAGCGTATTATTTTGCCAGACCCTAAGTTTGGAAGTGAATTGTTAGCTAAATTCATAAATACGATTATGAAAGATGGTAAGAAGTCAATTGCAGAGAAAGTTGTGTATATAGCGCTCGATGAAATATCTGCTAAGAAAGGAAATGATGGAATGGAAATTCTGGATTTGGCTTTGGATAATGTAAGGCCGTCTGTTGAGGTAAAATCCCGCAGAGTTGGAGGGGCTACGTACCAGGTTCCTGTTGAGGTTAGGTCTTCTCGTCAAAATGCGTTGGCTATGCGTTGGCTTGTTGATGCCGCGCGTCGTCGTGGTGAAAAGTCTATGGCTTTAAAGTTAGCTGGTGAGCTGATGGATGCTGCTGAAAAGCGAGGTTCTGCTGTAAAGAAACGTGAAGATACTCATAAAATGGCAGAAGCTAATAAGGCATTTGCACATTTCCGTTGGTGATTGTGATAAAGATTAGTGCGTGTTTTTGTAAGGAAATATAAGTGTCTCGTACAACCCCTCTAGCTCAATATCGCAATGTTGGAATAATGGCGCATATTGATGCTGGTAAAACGACTACCACTGAAAGAGTGCTTTTTTATACAGGTGTATCTCACAAGATAGGTGAGGTGCATGATGGTGCTGCTACCATGGATTGGATGGAGCAGGAACAAGAAAGAGGTATTACCATAACCTCGGCTGCTACAACCTGCTTTTGGAAGGGGATGGATCAACAGTTTTCAGAGCATCGTGTTAATATAATTGATACTCCGGGGCATGTGGATTTTACAATAGAAGTCGAACGTTCTCTGCGAGTTTTAGATGGTGCTGTTGCTGTTTTTTGTGCGGTGGGTGGTGTTGAGCCTCAATCAGAAACTGTTTGGAGGCAGGCGAATAAATACAATGTGCCAAGAATCGCTTTCATTAATAAAATGGATAGAGTTGGTGCGGATTTTTTGCGTGTGGTTGATCAGATTCGAGAGCGCTTGGGTTCTGATCCTGTGCCGTTACAGCTTGCAATAGGTGTTGAAGAAGAATTTAAAGGTGTTATTGATCTTGTTAGTATGCAGGCAATTTACTGGAATAAGGAAGATTTGGGTGTTACCCATACCTTCGAGAGTATTCCGAGTGATTTGCTGAGTGAGGCAGAACAATGGCGAGAGTCATTGGTTGAGGTGGCAGCTGAGGCTAATGAAGAGTTAATGGAGGTTTATCTTGAGGGGGGAGACCTCAGTGCAGATCAAATCCATCAAGGTATTCGAATTAGGACATTGGAGGGAGATATAATTCCAGCGATGTGTGGTTCGGCTTTTAAGAATAAGGGTGTGCAGGTGGTGTTAGATGCGATAGTGCGGTACCTGCCTTCACCGCTAGATGTTCCATCTGTTAAAGGTCTTGATGAAGAGGGTGGTGAGCGTAAAGCGTCAGATGATGAGCCTTTCGCCGCACTAGCTTTTAAGATTGCAACAGATCCGTTTGTTGGGGCATTGACATTCTTCCGGGTTTATTCAGGGATCATGAAAACGGGAGATATGATATTAAACCCATTAAAGGGTAAGCGTGAAAGAGTTGGACGTATTTTACAGATGCATGCTAATTCTCGTGAAGAAATCAAGGTTGTTTATGCGGGAGATATTGCTGCTGCTGTAGGTTTAAAAGATGTTACAACGGGTGATACGTTGTGTGATAAGTCTCATCCAATTACGCTTGAGAGGTTGGATTTCCCGGAGCCAGTTATATCGGTTGCGGTTGAGCCGAAGACGACTGCGGACCATGATAAGATGTCGCTGGCTTTGTCTCGTCTCGCACAAGAAGATCCGTCTTTTAAGGTGCAGAATAATGAAGAGACAGGACAGACTATAATATCTGGAATGGGTGAGTTGCATCTAGATATAATTATTGATCGTATGAAGCGTGAATTTGATGTGGGTGCCAATATAGGTAACCCACAAGTTTCATATAGAGAGTGCATTAGAAAGACGGTGGAAGCTGAGGGTAAGTTTATTCGTGAGTCTGGTGGTAAGGGTCAATATGGTCACGTAAAAATCAAGTTGGAACCTTTGTTGGAAGGATCTGGCTATGTGTTTGAAGATGCTGTTGAAGGTGGTGCGATACCTGTTGAGTATATACCAGCGGCTCTTAGTGGTATGGAAGAGCAGCTACAGAACGGGGTTATTGCTGGGTCGCCAGTTGTTGATGTAAAGGTAACTCTGTTAGGTGGTTCTTTTCATGAGGTGGATTCGAATGAAATGGCGTTTAAGGTTGCTGGCTCTTTGGCGATACGAAATGCCGTATTTGAAGCGGATCCAACCATGTTGGAGCCAGTGATGAAAGTTGAGGTAGTTACACCAGAGGAGAATATGGGTGATGTTATGGGTGACTTAACCCGTCGCCGTGGTGTGGTTCAGGG
>CAZEFU010000009.1:0-15785 GCA_964511515.1 uncultured Wenzhouxiangellaceae bacterium | reverse complement strand
ACAACCGTAATTTTAACCACTCACTACCTTGAAGAAGCCGAGCAACTGTGCCGGAATATCGCCATAATCAATCACGGTATTCTGGTTGAAAACACCGATGTAAAATCATTGCTTGCTAGCTTGGATGTGGAAACATTTATCCTCGATACCCGCGAAGAAATGTCCGAAGCACCCATAGTAGAGGGAATAGAAACTCAACTTTTGGATCCAAGTCGGCTAGAAGTGGTAGTGCCCAAGCAGCGCTCATTAAACAATTTGTTCACGCAATTAAATGCCAGTAATATCCATGTATTATCCATGCGCAACAAATCAAACCGCTTGGAAGAGTTATTTATGCGCATGATTAATGAAGACAATAACAACGAGGAGGAATCAGCATGAGTTCTTCCTTATATTGGGTTGGTTATAAAACGCTGGTGCGCAAAGAAGTAAAACGAATCTTACGCATTTGGGGGCAAACTATAGTCCCTCCTGCAATTACGATGACCCTGTATTTTGTGATTTTTGGCAATCTTATCGGCCCGCGAATCGGGCAAATGGATGGGGTCGATTACATGACTTTTATTGTCCCAGGGCTGGTGATGATGTCAGTAATCACCAACTCCTATGGCAATATGGTTAGCTCGTTTTTTGGGGCTAAATTCGGTAAACACATTGAAGAATTACTGGTATCGCCTCTGCCAAGTTATGTAATTGTTGCAGGCTATGTAACTGGAGCTATGATGCGCGGGCTGATGGTAGGTGTGGTTGTAAGCATAATTGCCATGCAGTTTACTGATATTAGTATCAGTAGCTTACCAATCACCCTTTCGGTTGCATTTCTAACCTCAATACTATTTTCTTTAGCCGGAATGGTAAATGCAATATTCGCACAAAAATTTGATGATATTGCCATTATTCCAACCTTTGTATTAACCCCATTAACCTATCTGGGCGGGGTGTTTTATTCAATTTCCTTGCTGCCTGATTTTTGGCAAACAGTTTCTGCGTTTAATCCAATTTTTTATATTATTAATGCTTTTCGCTATGGCATGTTGGGGCAGTCTGATGTCTCCATTAGCACAGCTTATATAATCATCTTGTTGTTTGTCGCACTATTAAGCGCTGTTTGTTTGTGGTTAGTGCATACCGGCAAAGGGCTACGGAGTTAAGATGACTGAACTACCTAGTCTTCGTCGACCAAACTTTAATCCCCAGCGGCTAGATCCCTGTTTCTGTAATAGCGGTAAACGCTTTAAGCACTGCTGCGGCAGCAAGGATCCTAACAGAGCACCACCATACGGTGTAAATGTTGTTCATAACTTTATCTCATCTGAGCAATGTGATGACTGGGTAAGGCGAGCAGAAACAAAAGAGCGCGAGACTTTAAAGGTTGTTGATGTTGAAAAAAGCTCTAGAACTAATATAGTATCTAAACTCGACCCAAACCGAGTTACTGAAAGCGTGGTTCTAGGTGATCTTGAAGACGAAATGAATCTAAAGATTGCTCTAGCACTACAAACCAAGATTGAGCCGCACTATCCATGCAAAATCGCCTGGTATGAATCTGCAATATTGTTGCGATATACGGCCGGCGGCCATTATAAAAAACACGCTGATTCAGATAACTATAACGTCGAGCATAAAGTACAAGTGAAGACCCTTGATCGGGATGTAAGCTTGCTGCTCTACCTGAATGATGACTACGAGGGCGGGGGCATTAAATTTAGTAAATTCAACTACCGCTATCAGCCCAGAAAAGGTGATTTAGTGTTTTTCCCTTCCGATTTTCGCTATATGCATGAAGCAGAAAAGGTTATTTCTGGAGTTCGCTATGCGGCTGTGAGCTGGTCGGCTTTATCGAAAGTACACAGAGTTATGTCAGGACGCCCACAGAACAGTATTGTTCTGGATGAAGATGGTATTTAGCCTGATTAATTCGGCAAATCGAAAAATTTCCTGGCTGTGTTGGTGCTATTTAAGGCAGTAAGTTCCGGGCTTTCCCCTCTACAGGCTGCAATCGTACCCACTATCCAGGGCAATAAGCGTGGCTCATTACGATTACTTTTTAACTTAGGTCGCAGGTTTCTTGGTTTTAAATATGGCGAGTCGGTTTCCACCATTAACCTGTTAGCGGGTATATCTACAACCAGTTCTTTAAGATGAAGCCCGCGACGTTCATCACAAACCCAACCCGTAATACCAATATGGCAATCTAGCCCCAGATAATCATGCAAGGCTTTTTTGGTATCGGTAAAGCAATGTACAACCACCGCAGAGAGCTGATCTCGAACAGATTTAAGCATGGCGTAAAAATCCTGATGCGCATCACGCTGGTGTAAAAATAGCGGCAATTGGGTATCTATTGCAATTTGTAACTGCTTCTCGAAGGCCATGCATTGCGCCTTGCGTGGGGAGAAATCCCTAAAATAATCAAGCCCGGCCTCGCCTACTGCTACTACCTCTGGCCGCTGCAACAGCTCTCGTAAGCGCTGGTCAGTACGATCTGTATAATCGACAGCTTGGTGTGGATGCACCCCGGCTGTAGCAAATAAATGCCCGGGGTAGTCTCGAGCCAGCTCAAATGCCTTCTCACTACCTTGCTCAGAGGCACCGGTTATTACTAGTTGAACAACCCCAGCCTGGGTGGCGCGGTCAATTACCTGCTCTCTATCCCGATCAAAGCTATCGTGGGTTAGGTTACAGCCGATATCAATTAATTCAAGTTCCGGAATCATAGTTAATTATCAAGGTACACTTATTGTAGTTTCTGGAAATTGCCAGCCATAATGCTACCAGCTAAATATTGGGTATATTATAGTGGTAGCTCGGATAAAAACATATAAGCACTTATAGTCATTGAGAAAACAGTATGCAAAAAATAAAAATCGCAGTAGCACAAATAGCACCGATCTGGATGGATCGCGAAGCTAGTTTAAATAAGGTGGCCCAGTACATACAAGAAGCCGCTGCCAATGAATGTCAATTAGTGGTTTTCGGAGAAGCACTGGTTCCGGGTTATCCATTTTGGCTAGAGCGTACCGATGCTGCCAGATTTAATAGTGACGGACAAAAAGCAATCCACGCTGAATATTGCCAACAAGCAGTGCAAATAGAGCGAGGCGACCTTAAGCCTTTATGCAAAATAGCTGCAGAGCATTCGATAGCAATATATTTGGGAATAATCGAGCGGCCTTCAGATCGCGGCGGGCATAGCCTTTACTGCAGCCTGATTTATATTAATGCAGATGGAAAAATAGCCTCTGTGCATCGCAAGTTAATGCCCACTTATGAAGAGCGCCTAAGTTGGTCGCCTGGCGATGGCCACGGATTAGTTACCCATCCACTTGGTGATTTTACTGTAGGCGGCTTAAATTGCTGGGAAAACTGGATGCCACTAGCTCGCGCATCTTTGTATGCCCAAGGCGAAGATTTACATATTGCAGTCTGGCCGGGTAGTCAGCACAATACTTTCGACCTCACTCAGGTAATGGCTAAAGAAGGACGCAGTTATGTGGTTTCTGTAAGTGGTTTAATGCGCCCCACAGATGTGCCCGCATCAATTGCTGAGCTCAGCTCTCTACGCCAGGAAAACACCGAGTTCTTTGCCGATGGTGGCTCCTGTATTGCTAACCCGGATGGAAGCTGGTTGTTAGAGCCGCAAGTAGGATCAGAGGGCCTGTATTTCGCCGAGCTTGAGCATAGTTTTGTTTATCGTGAACGCCAAAATTTTGATCCCGTTGGGCATTATTCCAGAGCTGATGTGTTAAAACTCAAGCTCAACAAAAAAAGACAACAGGTCTTAAAAACATAATGCCCAGCAGAAGAGCACAAACTGCAAGCTGGTTGCGCCTGATGCGCTTTGATCGACCAATTGGAATTTTACTCTTACTGTGGCCTACATTATGGGCGCTATGGATTGCCGGCAACGGCAGCCCCAGTGTTAAAAACCTGGTGATCTTTACTCTGGGGGTAATTCTTGCGCGTGCTGGCGGCTGCATCATTAACGACTACGCCGACCGAAAAATTGATCCCCATGTTACGCGTACCTCACAACGACCACTAGCAACAGGTGAAATCACGCCGCGACATGCACTCATTGCCTTCGCTGTTGTTATGCTGCTGGCTTTTGGATTGGTATTACTCACCAATGCCTTAACTATAAAGCTTGCCTTTGTAGCTCTGGCACTGGCAGCAACATATCCATTTTTCAAACGCTTCACCCATCTGCCACAAGTGGTGCTTGGTATCGCTTTTTCCTGGGGCATGATAATGGCCTTCGCTGCCGAGCAAAATCAGATACCTGCTATTGCCTGGTGGTTACTTGCTGCCAATCTGGTCTGGACTGTATATTACGATAGCCTCTATGCGATGGTAGATAGAGAAGATGATATACGCATTGGGGTAAAATCTACTGCGATTTTATTCGGTAAATTTGACCTGTTAATTCTATGCCTGCTAGCTGTGGCATTTATCGGACTACAGGTTTACATAGGGTTTCAACTCTTTGCCAACAACATCTATTACGCGTCCTTGTTATTGGCCTCAATATTACTTCTCTGGCAGCTCTATCAAAGCCGTAGGCGGGAGCCAGATGCTTGTTTTCGAGCTTTTTTAAATAACAACTATGTAGGGCTGGTAATACTTATAGGGATAGTTTTGGGGGTTTAAAAACTAGCCAAGAGCCGAGCAACTTGTCGGTCCTCAGACCTCAACCAGCTCAAAATCTTCTTTACCAGCGCCGCACTCAGGACAAACCCACCATACCGGTACATCTTCCCAGCGTGTACCAGGGGCTAAACCCTCTTCTGGGTCACCAGTTTTCTCATTATAAATCCAGCCGCAAAGAATGCAGACCCAAATTTTATATTCTGCTTTATCGTCTTGCTCAGACATGCTTTCTCCTACCCTGATCTAATCAGGCTACACGCTTCCATGTTAATATCAATTTTCAATCAAACTGCTAATACAATCAGACTATGCCAGCACCATTGCTCAAGAAGCTACCAAGGCCGGGGCTTTATTTAATCACCCCGGATGGGATAACTGCTGATCCTGATGGTCTGAACAAAATCAGATCACTATTAACCAGCAGTGATTGCATCGCTCTGCTTCAATATCGGGACAAACTGGCAAATCTCAAGACCCAGATAAGTTTTGCTACTCATTTACAATCAATCTGCAAGGCAGCTGCAGTGCCGTTAATTATCAATGATGATGCTCAGTTGGCAGCATCAATAAACGCTGCAGGTGTTCATCTTGGCAAAGATGATACGCCGTATACTGAAGCTCGGTCTATCCTGGGTCAGCAAGCGATTATAGGAGTTTCTTGCTATAACGACCTAGAGCGAGCTGATCTGGCTGCCAAAGCAGGTGCTGATTATCTGGCCTTTGGCTGCATGTTTATCTCCAAAACCAAAACAAAGGCGATAAAATGTCCGCTTTCGATACTGCAGCAGGCTAAACTGCGATTCTCTCAGCCGCTTGTAGCCATTGGCGGAATATCAGCACAAAATAGCAGGCCTGTTCTTGTGGCCGGTGCGAATTATTTGGCCGTGATTTCAGGTGTTTTTTCAAGTGATGACCCAAAAGCTAGAATAGCTGAATATCGGTATCTTTTCACACAAACCGAGCAAGCTTAGTCAATATACTTACAGTAGTAATAAAGCATAAGGAAATATAATGGATATTTTTCGAGTCTTCCAAATAGAATCAGCACATCGCTTACCTAATGTCCCGGCCGGGCATAAATGCTCACGCCTGCACGGGCATTCCTTCAAAATTGAAGTGCATGTCTCTGGCCCTGTTGGCAAAGAAAGTGGATGGGTGATGGACTTTGCTGATCTCAAACAGATTTTTCAACCGCTTTATGAAACCCTTGACCATAACTATCTAAACGAAATTGAAGGCTTGGAAAACCCTACATCTGAAAATCTGGCTCGCTGGATTTGGCACAAACTCAAGCCGGAATTACCCAATCTAAGCAAAGTGGCGGTTCAGGAAACTTGTAATGCCGGCTGCATTTATTTGGGTGGTGATTGATTCAAGCTTGAATTCCTAATTAATTATTCCCTGCAAAAAAAAGCCGAAACTATTATTAGCTTCGGCTAAACATCCCTAACGGAGAGTCTCTTGCGAGATTCCGAAACTGAAATAGAGGGGTCTTATGGGGGGTCTCTAGTCCAGTGCTTAGCAGTTTAATCTGCCTGCTGCGGTACGAATATGACCCAGATCAATAATCTGCTCGCTGCCCTTTACTTGATCTTTATCAATTCATCGTTGTATTTGAAAGCTTATATTCATAGTCGTACTTAGCTTTAAATAAATAAACACCATGCAAACCACTAGTTTTGACCCACATCTAATTCAGCGCTACGATCGTTCTGGCCCCGAATACGCCACTTATCCTGCTGTGGAGCAGTTTTATACTGGCTTCGATGTGACCGACTACCGCCAACAGGTTCAGTCCAGCAATGATGAGCTGATCCCCCGACCATTATCGCTATACATCCATATACCCTTCTGTGATTCGCTCTGCTATTACTGCCGTTGTAATAAAAAAGTAAGCCAGCAAAGCGAAGAAGCTGTGCCTTATATGGCCGCCTTACACCGAGAAATACAGCTTCAATCTGAGCTATTTGATGATGATCGGAAAGTAGTACAACTCTACTTTGGTGGCGGCACACCAACTTATCTATCGGATATACAACTAAGCAGGTTAATGGCGCATCTTGGTGAGCACTTCAATTTACCCGCGAAGAAAAAACGCGAATGGTCGATAGAAGTTGACCCACGCACGGTTAATCTTACAAGAATAGATTTATTAGCAGACCTAGGCTTTAACTATCTAAAACTTGGAATTCAGGATTTTGATCCGCAGGTACAAACAGCCGTAAACCGCATTCATCAGCCTGAACATTCAGCCCAGCTCATAAGCTGCGCTCGTGAACAAGGCTTTAGCTCCATTTCAATTGATCTTATCTATGGCCTGCCGCAACAAACAGCAGAAAGCTTCCAAACCACCGTCGATACAGTCATGCAAATGCGCCCAGATCGACTCTCAATTTATAACTATAGCCATAAACCCAAATTATTTCCCTCCCAGCAGCTAATTCACTCTCGGGACCTGCCCAGTATGGATGCCAAGTTAAGCATGCTGGGGAATACTGTCGAGCGCTTGCTCAAAGCTGGTTACAGACATATTGGTATGTTCCACTTTGCCCTTGAGACTGATTCTCTATCAGTAGCCCAGGATAAAGGGCGCTTACAGCGCAACTTACAAGGCTACTCGACCAGAGCACCATGTGAGTTGTTAGGTTTAGGTGTTAGTGCAATTGGCCAAGTAGGTAATTGTTATTCGCAAAACCATAAAGATATCTCCGCATATCAGGAGGCCATGGAAAATCAGACTTTAGCAGTTTCTAGAGGCGTGATTTTAAGTGGCGAAGATCTCCTGAGAAGAGCAGTTATCCAACAGATCATGTGTCAGCATCGAGTCGAATTTGCCGCACTATCATATAAATATCACCTAGATTTCAAACATCATTTCGCCACTGAAATGGGGCCGCTGGAGCAACTGGCAGCCGCTGGCCTGATTGAAGTCGATGAAGTTTCATTAAGTGTCACTCCACAGGGGCAGTTATTATTGCGCCCCATCGCCATGATTTTCGATCAATATATACATCAACATGAGAGCAATAAACGTTCCTCAAGCATGCTTTAAGCAATTCTTGGCCTTGTTTAGGCCCCTTAAGCTGTGTTTTTGCAGCACTTACACCAAGATTGTACCAATCAACCTTTGAGCCTGAGGCAGATGTAGCATAAAATAAAGCTCAATTGCAGGACAATGAGCTTACAATGCCAGACCAACGCCACAGACAAAAGGTTGTGCAAGAGAAAAAGACCCGCACGCAAAGCCGGAGACCAGTATTAACTCCAGCATCTCATATCGCCTGCAGCAAGTGCGGCTTGGGCAAGCTCTGCATACCGGCAAACATGGATGCACCCAGTGTTAACAAATTTGAAATGATTGTGCATAAATCGCGCCCACTGCAAACGGGTGAGTTTTTATTCAGAGTTGGAGACCGGTTTACTGATATTTATGCGGTTCGTTCTGGCTGCTTTAAAACCTTTGTTGTAGATGCCACTGGCCGCGAGCAGGTGCTAGGCTTTCACCTGCCTGGTGAGTTAATCGGTTTGGATGCTATTTATCAGGGAGTTAATGTCAGCAATGCACAAGCTCTGGGCACCAGCAGCGTGTGCAGGCTTCACTATGATGATGTAACCAAAATGGCGCAACAGATTCCCGAACTACAAGACCATATGTTCAGGCTTCTAAGCCAACGCATATCCGAGCTCTCTGCAGCTGCGGCTGACCACACAGCTGATGAACGAATGGCAGGCTTCTTGTTGAGTCTGGCGGCCCGCTTTAAAGAGCGTGGTTATTCCTCAAAAGAATTCAATCTGGCAATGTCCCGTGCTGATATCGCCAATTACCTGCGCTTGGCTACAGAAACTGTTAGTCGGGTGTTGGCTCGTTTTCAAAAGAAAAAGCTCATCCGGGTTGAGCGTAAGCTGGTAGAGTTGTTAAATAAGGAAGAACTATCTCGTCTGGCTGGTAACGCAGACAACGGAGATACATAATTTTTAAGGTACAAATAATAACTATTATTCTATTCAGTGAACCCTAGCGGAATTTTTTATGCAGAAAACCGATACCAATAACCCGGACTATTATCATCGCGTTGTCGATTGCCAATGGGCCTGCCCTGCACATACAGATGTGCCCGAGTATATTCGCTTAATCTCCCAGGGCCGCTTCACTGATGCCTACATGGTCAATCGCCATAGTAATGTTTTCCCAGGCATCCTGGGCCGAGTTTGTGATCGCCCATGTGAACCGGCGTGCAGGCGTGGCAGAATCGAGGAAGACCCGGTTGCTATATGTCGCCTAAAACGAGTTTGCGCCGATCATAAAGATGATATTGCTGAACTGCTACCTAAAATACCAGCTACTAAAAATGGTTATAAAGTCGCCCTTGTTGGTGCAGGCTGTGCTTCCTTGGCAGTAGCCAACGACCTGATGCCGCTAGGTTATGAATGTACTATTTTTGAAGCCCATGCAGTACCCGGCGGACTAATGCGTTTCAATATCCCATCTTTCCGCTTACCCATAGAAGTGCTGGATGAGGAAATTGGCAATATCGTAAATATGGGCGTAGATCTGCGTCTGAATAGTCCGGTAACAAGCCTAAGTAGCCTGATGGAAGAAGGCTATGATGCAATTTTTGTAGGCTCCGGCGCACCCAAAGGCAAAGACCTGACACTGCCAGGGCGAGAAGTAGATGAAAATATCCATATTGGAATCGATTGGTTAAAGTCTGTGGCTTTTGAGCATATCGAAAGCATTGGCGAGAAAGTATTAATTATCGGGGTTGGCAATACCGCTATGGATTGTTGTCGTACATCTTTACGGCTGGGGGCCAAAGAAGTAAAAGTTATGGCGCGCAAACCGCGGCAGTTCTTTAAAGCTTCTGCTTGGGAACTGGAAGATGCCGAAGAAGAATTAGTCGATATTGTAGTTAACCACTCTCCGCGCGAATTTGTTATCGAGAACGGCAAGCTTTGTGGCATGGTTTTCGATTTAATGGAATACGACATTGACGCCAATGGTCGAATTACCGACACCCGAACTACTGGTGAAGTCACTATTCCCTGCGATGATGTAATTTTGGCAATTGGTCAGGAAAACTCCTTTCCTTGGATTGACGAAGCTGCCGGAATTAATTTTAACAAATGGGATGAGCCTGAGGTTGATGAAAATAGCTTTCAGTCCAATGTAGACGGGGTTTTCTTTGGCGGCGATGCAGCTTTTGGCCCGAAAAATATTATTTGGGCAGTTGAGCACGGGCATCAGGCGGCAATTTCAATTCATCAGTATTGCCAAGGTAACTCAATAACAGAACGGCCAGCAGACAATATCAACTTGGTAAGCACCAAAATGGGCATGCATGAATGGAGTTTCCACAATCAATTTAACCCCGCCAGCCGTAGAAAGATGCAGCATGTAGATCTGGTACAGCGCTTTAAAGATTTGAATACAGAAGTAGAACTTGGTTTTAGCCCAGAGCAAATTGCCACCGAAGTTGAGCGTTGTTTAAATTGTGATGTTCAGACAGTCTTCGTCGGAGACCTCTGCATTGAGTGCGATGCCTGTGTTGATATATGCCCCACTAACTGCATTACCTTCACCGATATGGAGCCAGATGAGGCTCTATTAAGAGAAAAACTAAAAGCCCCGGCGAATAATCTGGAGCAGACATTATTAGTTTCCGATAAATTAGTGCAAACTGCGCGGGTGATGGTCAAAGACGAGAACCTTTGTGTGCATTGTAGTCTTTGTGCCGAGCGTTGCCCAACTGCTGCATGGGATATGCAAAAATCCTCACTCTTCCACCCCCACGCCCCTGATCAGGAATAATCATCACATGGCAGATACACAATTCCGGATAAATGACTTTGTCCTAAAAATATCTACAGTCAATGGTACCGGCTCAGCCAGTGCCAATGGTCTGTTGATGAAAGCTATCTTCCGTTCTGGGGTTCCGGTTTCGGGTAAGAATCTATTTCCTTCCAATATTCAGGGGCTGCCCACAGCGTATGTAATCCGCGCTAATAAAGACGGATGGACGGGCTTTTCCGAGCGAGTTGACCTGATGGCCGCCATGAACGCGCAAACTTATATGAAAGACTTGGCGATGGTTAGTCCCGGTGGTTATTTGCTATATGACAGCACCTGGCCACGAGATAAAAGCTTGCATAGGGACGATATAACTACCCTGGGTATACCGCTGGCAAAAATGGTAAATGAGCATTTTGCTAAAGCCAGAATCAGAATATTAATGAAAAACATCGCCTATGTTGGCGCGGTTTGTGCGCTTTTGAACATTGATTTGACGATTGTTAATACTCTACTGGAAGAAACTTTTGCTAAAAAACCAAAGCTGATTCCGGGCAACCTTGAGGCTATTCATCTGGGCTATGACTATGTGCGCAAGCATATCAACAACCCGCTGGAATTCCATATTCAAAAAGATGAGCCAAACACTAATTCTATTTTAATCGAAGGCAATGCGGCTACAGGTTTAGGTTGTGTCTATGCTGGTGCAACTGTAGGCGCTTGGTATCCAATTACTCCTTCAACGGGCGTAATGGATGCTTTCAAAAAATATTGCCAGCAGTTTCGAGTCACCGAAGATGGTAAAAATCGTTACTGCATAGTTCAAGCAGAAGATGAATTAGCCGCAGCCGGAATGGCAATTAGTGCCAACTGGGCTGGCGCCAGATCTTTTACCCCAACCTCAGGGCCGGGTATTTCTCTAATGAGTGAATTTATTGGCCTGGCATATTACGCGGAAATTCCTGCAGTGTTTATAGATGTTCAGCGCACCGGCCCATCCACCGGTATGCCAACACGCACTCAACAATGTGACTTACTGCTGGCAGCCTATGCCTCCCATGGCGATACTAAACATCCAATTTTGCTTCCAGCAAACCCAAACGAATGTTTCCACATGGCAATTAATTGCTTTGACCTTACAGACCGCCTGCAAACACCAGTGTTTTTGCTTTCTGATCTGGATATTGGCATGAATGACTGGATGGTAAATGAAATTACAATTGATGAGAACTACAGCCCGGATAGAGGCAAAGTTTTAACTGATGCTGACCTAGAGAAAGTAGAAAACTTCTATCGCTTTGATGATCCAGATGGTGATGGCATTCCCTACCGAACCTACCCTGGCAGCAGTCGCAAGGGCGTTTATTTTGTCCGTGGTTCTGGGCATAACCGCTTTGGCAAATACACCGAAGATAGCGACGAGTACCAAGAGGTTGTTGATCGCTTGTTAGTTAAGTGGGAAACCGCCAAAAAATTAGTACCCGCACCACTACTAATACCTGCCAAGCAATCAACCAAAATTGGCATGATCGCCTACGGCTCCTCCGATGACTCCGCCAGAGAAGCGCTAGCCATGCTGGCAGATGATGGTATTGATATTGATTACCTGCGCATCCGAGCATTTCCTTTCAATCAGGATTTGAATGATTTTCTTGAGCAACATGATATCGTGCTAGTGGTCGAGCAAAATCGCGACGCGCAAATGCGCTCCTTAATAAGACTAGAAACAACAGTAAGCTCCGATAAGTTATTACCAGTGCTTTATTATGCTGGTATGCCAATTTCTGCTGAAAGCATCTATCGGGAATCCAAAAAACAGCTAGCAGCGGTTAGCCCGAATACTTCACCAAGACGGACAGTAAAATGAAAAAACACGATATATATCAAAATATTGTGAATATTTTGACTGGTTTATTGCAGCTACCCTTGATCCTATCCGGTTTTGCGCAGCATCTGGCTTTACATTTCGGCCGCTCCTTCTCAAACCATAGCTATCGCTATGCTTTTTCGAACGAGCAACCAAACTGTTGTGCCAGCTACAGCGCAAATTCCGGATCCTTGATGAAGTATCCGGGCAGCCAGGTAGTAAACGCATGACATATATAGCAAAACCAAATATTGATTTCCCCGGCTTGAGTAAAAACAAACTGGGGCTAACTTTGCGCGACTACGAAGGCGTGCTCTCTACACTCTGTGCTGGTTGTGGGCATGACTCAATTACTGCTGCCATAGTGCAGGCTTTTTGGGAGTTAGATGCACGGCCAGAGGAGGTTATAAAAATCTCCGGTATTGGCTGTTCCAGCAAAACCCCGGCTTATTTCCTTAGTGGTTCGCATGGCTTTAATTCCGTGCATGGGCGCATGCCCTCAGTGGCAACCGGGGCTATGGCTGCGAATCGTAACTTGTACTGCATTGGTCTTTCTGGAGATGGCGACTCACTATCTATTGGCATGGGGCAATTTGCCCATGTGATCAGACGTAACTTGAATATGCTTTATATCATCGAAAATAATGGTGTATATGGACTCACCAAAGGCCAGTTTTCTGCTGCAGCTGACCCAGGTAGTACCAGCAAAGGTGGTGAGGTAAACCATCTGCAAGCAATTGACCCTGTATCAACCGCTATCACCCTTGGTGGCAGTTTTGCCGCACGTAGTTTTTCCGGTGATAAAGAGCAACTGGTACCGCTAATTAAAGCCGGACTCAAGCATCGGGGCTGTGCAGTTTTAGATGTGATCTCTCCTTGTGTAACATTCAATAATCATACCGGTTCAACCAAAAGTTATGAGCATGTGCGCGAGTTTTATCATCCAGCTATCCATACTGACTTTGTGCCACCTAGTGAAGAAATTAAAGCGGCCTATACAAAGGGTGATGTAATGCCGATAGAGCTACACGATGGCAGCACTTTATTATTGAAAAAAATCAATGACAAATATGACCCAACATCCAGGCAGAAAGTCCTGCACTATCTGGAAAAACATCGCATAAAACAGCATATCGTCACTGGTTTATTATATGTAAACGAAGACCTTCCAACCATGCATCAGGCCAGTGAAACCATTGAAGAGGCGCTGGTAAAACAGGATTATAAAGTTCTCAACCCGGGCGCTGAGGCACTGCGCAAACTACAGCAAAAAATGCGTTAGATAAAACCCCGCCAAGCAATTTATACTTATATCGCCATTTGCGATATTTAAACAGATTGCGGGGTTTTCTCCATTGAACTCATAGCTTTTGTTATAGTCAGATAGCTATTATTAACTTGACCAATGGTCTGCTACAGGCATTGGCATGAAAAAATGCCTGGGATTTAGCATGCACGAACCAGCAAACAACAAAAAACCAAGCCATGGTCTGTACTCGTTTGGTGAAGAACTGGCAAATGCCGTAACCCACGGTATTGGCGCTGTATTGGGTATTGCCGCACTAATTGCCCTGGTACTGCTTGCCCTGACCCAAGACGACCCCGTGCGTTTGGCCTCTGCTATTACTTACGGTGTAAGCCTGGTTTTGCTATATCTGGCATCCACGCTTTACCACAGTGTCCCTGGCCCCAAAGCCAAGGTGTTTTTCCAAAAGCTTGATCACGCCGCTATCTATGTACTTATTGCTGGAACCTACACACCAGTATTGTTGATAAGCATGGAAGGCGCTTGGGGTTATACCTTAATGGCTATAGTTTGGTCGATAGCTGTTTTTGGCGTGTTTTTTAAGTTTTTTATGCATGACCGTTTCGAAAAACTATCCCTGTTCACCTATATTGCTATGGGTTGGATTATTGTTTTGGCAGGCTCTGAACTAGTTGTCAAAGTTCCGCATGGCGGCATTTTATATCTGTTAGCAGGTGGGCTGGCATACACCTTTGGAACGATCTTCTATGCCAATGATCGCATTCCCTATAATCATGCAATCTGGCATTTGTTCGTTTTAGCTGGTAGTGTATTTCACTTCATCGCCATATTTTATTATGTTATGCCAGCATCAAGTAGTTTAGTTGCATGAGTGAATCACGCCTAATGGAACTGGAAAGCCGCCTGGCATTTCAAGATGATGTAATTGAGAAATTAAATGAGGCCGTAATTCGGCAGCAGCAACAAATCGAACGCTTGCAAGCGGTTAGCAAGGGCTTGTCTGAGCGCCTAACTGACCTTGCTGATAGCGCAAGTGATGCCGCTGGGCACGAAATACCACCACATTATTGATAGACCCTGACTACTGTAGCTATAGAAATTTTCAAACCAGCAACGGTTGCAGGAATGTTATTCTATGCGCACTGAATTTAATCAACGGAGATAAACATGTCACAGCAAGTCCCTGAAGTTACCTTTATGACCCGTGTTCGCGATGAAAGCGTAGAAGGCGATAACCCTTTCCGCTGGCAGCCACTAAGCAGTAGCAATCTTTTCGGCGGCAAAAATATTGTTCTATTTGCCCTGCCTGGTGCTTTCACCCCAACTTGTTCAAGCACTCACCTGCCTGGCTATGAAGCTAATTTCCAAGCTTTAAAAGATCAGGGTGTAGACGAAGTTTGGTGCTTAAGTGTTAACGATGCTTTTGTTATGTATAACTGGGGTCTGAGCCAGAATACAGAAAATGTACGCCTGCTACCAGATGGTAGCGGTGAGTTCTCCCGGCAAATGGATATGTTGGTCGCCAAAGACAATGTTGGTTTCGGGGCACGCTCATGGCGCTATTCTATGTATGTAGAAAATGGCGACATCAAGAAAGTATTCTCAGAAGAAGGCAAGATGGATAATTGTCCAACTGACCCTTTTGAGGTTTCTGATGCCGATACCATGCTAGCTTGGCTCAAGTCTCGCTAAATCTAAGCTTTGTAGTTTTTCTACTACTAAGCATTTTTCCTGCGTCGTCTTCGGCGCAGGATAAAATGCCTGAGCAAATTACTCAGGCACTCAAAACCCAATCAGTTCTCCAACAGCTTGCACATGGCGATGTGGTTGGCGCAAAATTTACTCCAAATAAGCCCATAAAAGGAGTTTCTATGTGGGCGGCAATTGATATTCCTGCACCCCTAGAAGATGTCTTCGCCGCTATTAATATGTGTGAGAAGGCAGTTAAGTGGCATCCTAAACTAAAAGCCTGTAAGCGAATCAAGCAAGGGGCTAGCTTTACTGACTATGAGCAGAGGGTGGAATTTATTCGCTATTTGCCAGATTTAAAATATGTATTTAGAGCTAGTTATCCGCGCCCAGGTGAAATTCGTTTTCAGACAATTTCAGGCGGCATTAAAACATTACAAGGCGGCTGGAACCTTTATGTACATGGCGAATCAACTCAAGCTGTATATTTCATCACCATTCAGCCTAAGTTTCCTAGCCCTAAA